>NZ_JBVMUY010000030.1:0-218178 GCF_055632325.1 Nocardiopsis sp. KDC1DS13DA1 | reverse complement strand
CCGTCAGGCGTCCGTTGAGGGCGGTGGCGGGCGACGGGCGGGCAGCACCCCTGCCCTGAGGACACCCGAACCCGGTCCGAAGCGCAGCGCGGAACCAGAACAGGCGCACCCTAGCCCTCCTCGTCACCGAAGAGGCGGATGGCGGGCGGTTCGGTGTCCGTGGGCGGGACGCGCATCGACCGCAGCGCGAAGGACATGATGTCGTTGAAGACGGGTCCGGCCGCCTCGCCGCCGTAGTAGGACTCCTGCGGGTTGTGCAGGACCACCTGGACGACCAACGAGGGATCGTCGGCGGGGGCGAACCCGGCGAACGTCGCGGTGTAGGCGCCGCGCTGGTAGCGGCCGGTCTCGGGGTCGATCCGGTTGGCGGTACCGGTCTTGCCGGCCACGCGGTAACCGTCGATGCGGGCCTGGGGCGCTGTGCCCTCGTCGCTGGTGACCGCCTCCAGCATGAGCGCGAGCTGTTCCGCGGTCTCCTCGCTGACCACACGGCGCTGTTCACCCTGTTCGGACGGGGTGAACTCACCCTCGCTGTCCACGGTTCCGGCCACGACGCGCGGCTCGGCCCGAACCCCGCCGTTGGCGATGGTCGCGTAGACCGAGGCCATCTGCGCGGCGTTCACGGACAGGCCGTGGCCGATGGACACCGACGGCAGCTGGGTGCCCCACCAGTCCTCGGGATCGGTGAGGATGCCCGCCTCCTCTCCCGGCAGGGCGAGCCCGGTGGGCTGGCCGAGCCCGAAGGTCTCCAGATACGAGTGCAGGACCCCGGCGGTGACCTGGTCGGCGATCTGGATGGTGCCCACGTTGCTGGACTGGGCCATGATGCCGTTGACGGTGAGCCGCTGGGTTCCGTGGTTGCTGGAGTTACGGAAGGTCCGGTCGTAGTACTGGATGGAGTAGGGCACGGTGTAGACGGTGTCGGGGGTGGTGAGCCCCTCCTCCAGGGCCGCGCCCATCGTGATGACCTTGTTGGTGCTGCCCGGCTCGAAGGTCTCGTGGACCGCCCCGTTGGCCCACTCCTCCGGCCCGCTGGAGGAGATGTCCTCCTGGGAGTAGGTGGGGTAGTCGGCCATCGCGAGGATCTCACCGTCGGGCCGCATGACGATGGCGCTGCCGCCCTCGGCCTCCAGCTCCTCCACCCGCTCGGCCAGAACCCGGGCGGTGTACCACTGGAGGTCGCGGTCCAGGGTCAGGCGCACGTCCTGGCCGGGGACGGGCTCGCGGACCAGGCCGCCCGCCATGGGGATCTGTGTTCCGTCACTGCCCACCTCGACCTGGCGCTTGCCCTGCTGCCCCGCGAGGGTGGAGTCGAGGTAGCCCTCCAGGCCCTCCAGGCCGTGGCCCTCGGAGCCCACGAAGCCCACCAGGTCGGCGGCACCGGTCTCCTCGGGGTAGACGCGCCGGTAGTCGACCTCGGCGCCCACACCGGACAGCCCCAGGTCGCCCAGTTCCTCCCAGTCGCGGGGCAGGACGTCCTCGGCCACGACCTGGTACCTGCTGGGGCGGGCGTCCACACGCGCGGCGACCTCGTCCTCGTCCAGGTCGAAACGGGTGACCAGCTCGTCGACGAGCCGGTCCCGCTCGTCCTCCTCGACCTCCTCCGGGTCGACGAAGACCCTGCGCACCTCCACCGACAGCGCGAACGGGCTGCCGTCGGCGTCGGTGATCTGGCCGCGCAGCGTGGGGATGTCGATGGTCTGGAGGCGCAGGTTGGACGCCGCCTCGGCGTAGGTCTCGGCGTCCAGACCCTGGATCTGGGTCAGTCGCCCGGCGAAGAGCAGCAGCACCACGACGATCAGTACGCCGCCGAACCTGATCCGCTTGTGCGGGTCGCCCCTGGTGAAGGTACGCCTGAGCAACGGCGGAGGCGGAGGCTCGGCGCGCCCGCGCTCCCGGCCGGAGCCGCGGGTCGGGTGTCCCCCCGAGCGCGCGGCGGCACTGGGCCGGGTGCCGCCCGCGGGACGGCTCGACGGCTTTCGGGGGCGTTTGTCCGGCCGCGACCCCGAGCGCCCGGCCGCCCCGGGGCGTTTCGGACCGCGGGGGCGGCGGTCCCCCGGAGAGCTCACTCCTCGCCCCCGGTACCGCCGAGGACCTCACCGCTGTCCCGGTCCAGGAAGCGCGGCCCCTCCTCGGACTGCTCCATGCCCAGCTCCTCGGCCTCGTCCGCGATGCGTTGGGAGCTCTCCAGATGCGCGATCCGGTCGCGCCACTGCTGCTGGGCGTAGGCGAGTTCGCGGTTCTCGGCCTGGAGGCGGGTGATGGTGAAGGCCTCCTGGGCGATGACACTGCGCAGCACGAGGAGGCTGACCAGTGCACCGCCGAGCAGACAGAGGATGAGCAGGACGAACGGGATACGCGGGGCACGGCTCTGTCCGGCCGTGTCCCGGACGGTACCCGCCTTGGCCGACGCCCGTGCCCGCGCACCGGAGCGGGCCGACCGCGCCCGTCCGGCGGCCTCGCCGCGGTCGGGTGCGCGGCGTGTGTCCGTACTCGAACTCATCTGCTCTCCTACCGCTCTACCGCGATGCCCGGCGTACCCGCTCGGCCGCGCGGAGACGGGCCGACTGCGCACGCGGGTTGCCTTCGGTCTCTGCCTCCGTGGGGAGTTCCGCGCCCCGGGTGAGCAGCCGCAGCTCCGGCTGCCGGTCGGGGAGCGGGACGGGGAGGTCGGCGGGGGTGGTGTCGGTGGCCAGCGCGGCCAGGGACCGCTTGGTGATCCTGTCCTCCAGGGAGTGGTAGGACAGCACCGCGATCCGCCCGCCGACCGCGAGGCGGGACACCGCGGCGGGCAGGGCGCGTTCGAGGATGGACAGCTCGGCGTTGACCTCGATGCGCAGGCCCTGGAAGGTGCGCTTGGCGGGGTGCCCTCCCGTGCGGCGGGTGGCGGCGGGGATGGCGTCGCGGACGAGCTCGGCCAGCTCGCGGGTGGAGGAGATGGGGGCCGTGGCGCGTCGGCGCTCGATCGCGCGGGCGACCCGGGAGGCGAAGCGCTCCTCGCCGTAGGTGCGCAGGATCCGGGTGAGCTCGGCGACGGGGTAGGTGTTGACGACGTCCGCCGCGGTGAGGTCCTGGGTGCGGTCCATGCGCATGTCCAGGGGGGCGTCGTGGGCGTAGGCGAAGCCGCGTTCGGTCTCGTCGAGCTGGGGTGAGGACACTCCCAGGTCGAGCAGGACGGCGTCGGCCTCCGCGGCGCCCGCCTCGTCCAGGGCGCGCGGGATGTCGGAGTAGACCGCGTGCACGAAGTGGGTGCGGTCGGCGTAGGGAGCCAGCCGCTTCGCGCTGCGTTCCAGCGCGGTGGTGTCCCGGTCCACCCCGACCAGGCGGGCGTTGGGGCACGCCTTCAGCAGGGCCTCGGAGTGGCCGCCCAGGCCGAGGGTTCCGTCGACGAACACGGCGCCGGGGTGGCTGAGCGCCGGCGCGAGCAGTTCCACGATCCGGTCGAGCATGACGGGCACGTGCAGGGGATCGAGCCCCGCCCGTGCGGCGGCGATCCGGGCCGCGATGTCGTCCGCGCCGCCCCCGTTCGGCCCCTCGTTCCGCCGGGTGTCCCCCATGCCGTGCCGTTCCTCCACGCTGTCGCCCTCTCCCCCTGAGTGTCCGCGCGGGCGCACGGATGTGTGCGCCACGCGGTGTCCTTGGCGTGGTCCGACCGGGTTCCGGCCGGACCTCGTCCGGACACGGCCGCCATTGTCCACCTTTCGGCGGACGCGCGTTGACGACCTGGCACCGGGGAAGTCGCGCCAGCTCGTCCCTGCCGTGTCCGCGGGCCCGGCCGGACCCCGGCTTGCGAGGGTGTGGACTGTCGTGCTGGTCACACCGGCGGCACCGCCGGTGTCACAGCACCCCGGGCAGCACCTCCTCCGAGAGTCGCGCGAAGGCCTGCTCCTGCTCGGCCTCGTAGTCCGACCAGGCCTGGGCCGCCCAGATCTCCAGCCGCGTGTTGGCGCCGATGACGACGCACTCGCGGTCCAGGCCGGCGTAGTCGCGCAGTTTCGGCGGGATGGTGATCCTGCCCTGCTTGTCGCAGGACTCGTCGGACGCGCTGGCGAAGAGGACCCGACCGTAGTCGCGAACCGCCTTGGCGGTGACCGGGGCTGAGCTGAGCGCGTCGGTGACGCGCCGGAACTCCTCTACCGGAAAGACGTAGAGGCAGTGCTCCTGACCCTTGGTGATCACCAGCCCCCCCGACAGTTCGTCGCGGTACTTCGCCGGAAGGAACAGTCGCCCCTTCTGGTCCAGGCGAGGCGTGTGAGTGCCGAGGAACACGGCGCCACCTCCCTCACCCCGTCGCGGGGACCTCGTTCCCCCACGATGCCCCACCTTACTCCACTCTCCCCCACCGTCAACAGCTCCAAGCCGTGTCCACGCGCGGATTCCGGCTCGAAATCGCAGGTCAAAGGCGTGCCGTTCAGGTGGGGTACTGGACCCGCCCCCCGGCGGGTCGGATGCGTCCCGCCTGCCCGGGCCTTCCCTGCGCGCGCCCGCGCGCGGAGTACGGAAGAAAGGGGAGGGCGGGCAACGGCTTTTCGGAGGGTTTTGACCCGACTCTCACGTCCACCCCGCCGACCAGGCCGGACGGCGGCCTATTCCGGCATTTTGGTTTGCAATCACTCCGATTGGGCCTAGCCTCGGAGCGACACCGACACACAGAGCCAGGACGAGCGGGAGGGTCTCGTGTCACTCGGCACACACCACGGCGGTCACGGGGGCGGCGTCCAGGAGGACGTCGGCGAGATCGCCGCCGTCGCCGACCGCATCCACGGCGCGATCGGGACCGTCATCGAGGGCAAACCGGAGGTTCTGCGCGTCGCGCTGACGGTCCTGCTCGCCGAGGGCCACCTCCTCATCGAGGACGTCCCCGGTGTCGGCAAGACGATGCTCGCCAAGGCCCTGGGCCGGGCGGTCGACTGCTCGGTGCAGCGGATCCAGTTCACCCCGGACCTGCTGCCCAGCGACATCACCGGCGTGAACGTCTACCACCAGGACCGGAACGAGTTCGAGTTCAACCCCGGCCCGGTGTTCGCCAACATCGTCCTGGGCGACGAGATCAACCGCGCCTCCCCCAAGACCCAGGCCGCCCTCCTGGAGTGCATGGCCGAGCGCCAGGTCAGCACCGACGGGCAGTCCCGCACGCTGGAGCGCCCCTTCATGGTGGTGGCCACACAGAACCCCTCGGACATGGAGGGCACCTACACCCTTCCCGAGGCGCAGCGGGACCGGTTCATGGCCCGTGTCTCCGTCGGTTACCCGGCGCCCCAGGCCGAACTGGACATGATCGACGCGCACAGCGCCCGCTCCCCCCTGGACGGCCTGGCACCGGTCACCAACGCGGCGCACGTGCGCGACCTCGCCGACCGGGTGTGTTCGGTACACGTGGCGCCCGGAATGCGCCGCTACATCGTCGACCTGGTGAACTCCACGCGGACCAGTCCCGAACTGCGGCTGGGCGCCTCCCCCCGCGCGACGCTGCACCTGGTGCGCGCGGCCCGCGCCTACGCCGCCCTGGACGGTCGGCACTACGTCGTCCCCGACGACATCCAGGCGCTGGCGGTTCCGGTCCTGGCGCACCGGCTGCTGCCCAGCCCCGAGGCCGGGATGGAGCGCCTGACCGCCGAGCAGATCGTCGCCACGCTGGTCTCCCGCCTGCCCGTCCCCGGCCCGCAGTGACCGGACAGCCGACACCCCCGGCACCGTCCCGGACCAGGCGGACCCTCACCGTCCGCGGCGGCCTCATGCTCTTCTTCGGTCTCCTCGCCCTCACCGCCGGGCTCGTCGTGGGCCAGCGCGAGATCGTGGGTCTGGGCGTCCTGCTGACCGCCGTTCCCTCGCTCGCCGCGCTCAGTCTGCTCGGCACGGCGTCGCGGATCGCGCACAGCCGGTCCCTCGCCCCGGCCCGGGTCCCGGCCGGGCACGACGCGCGCGTGCTGGTACAGATCGGCAACGTCTCCTCCGTCTGGCCCGCCACGTCGGTGTTCGTGCAGGACGGACTGCCCGTCCCGCTGGGCGCCCAGCCGCGCTTCACCCTCGGATACCTGGGTGCGCGCTCCGTCCGGGACGTGTCCTACCTCGTGCGCCCCGCCGCCCGCGGGAGCTACGCCGTCGGCCCGCTGATGGTGGGGATGACCGATCCGCTCGGATGCGTGCGCGTCACCCGCGTGGTCGGCTCCCCCTCGCACCTGCTCGTCACACCGCCGACCGTGCCGCTGTCCCCCCTCGGTGCGGTCGACGGTGCGCGGGGCGAGGAGTCGTCGCGGCGGTCGGTGACCGGTGTCGGTGAGCAGGACCCGGTTCCCCGCGAGTACCAGTACGGCGACGAGCTGCGCAGGGTGCACTGGCGGTCCACCGCCAAGCACGGCGAGCTCATGGTGCGCCGCGACGAGCAGCACTGGCGCGAGCACAGCGCGGTCCTGCTGGACACCCGGCTGCGGGCCCACCTCGACGAGGGGCGGGGCGGTTCGCTGGAGACCGCGGTGTCCCTCGCCGCCTCGGTCGCGGTGCACCTGATCGACAGCGGCCACGAACTGCGGCTGTACACCGAGCGCGGCCGTGTGGACACCGCCTCCTCCGCCGGGGTCCTGGACAGCCTGGCCGTGGCCGCGCCCTCCGACGCCCCGGAGCTGCTCGCCGGTATCGACATGCTCGGCTCGCAGCGGGGCGGATCCCCCAGCCTGGTGGTGGCGGTCCTGGGCGCGATCGGCCCCGAGGAGGTCGGCGCGCTGTCGGGGATGCGCGGCGGCACGCGCCTGGCCGTACTGTGCGCCCGGGCCGCCTGGCCCTCCGCCGACGCCCTGAACCGCGCCGGTGCGGTCCTGGCGTCCGCCGGGTGGCGGGTCATGACCGTCTCCACGCCCGGCGAACTGCCGCCCCTGTGGCAGCGGGCGGGTGCCCCCGCCCCGGCGGCCGGGCCGACCACCCCCCTGGAGGGTCTGCGTTGAGATCCCTACCTGCCCTGATGCCGGTGGCCACACTGGCCAGCCTCGTGGCGGCGGTCCCGTTGCTCGGCACGGTCGTGACGGGCTCGGGCTGGTGGTTCCCGGCCGTGCTGATGATGGCGGCCATGGCGGCGGCGTCGGCGCTGTACCGGCTGACCGGGTGGAGCGCCGTCGCGGTGCCCTTCCTCCAGATCCTCGTCATGGCGGTGCTGCTCACCCCGCTGTTCGCGGCGCACACCGCCGTCCTGGGGCTGGTCCCGACCTCCGACACCTTTCCCGAACTGGTGCGCGTGCTGGAGCGGGGCATCGACGCCATCGACACCAACCGCCCTCCGGTCACCGGGACCGCGGGGGTAGCGCTGATCATCGCGGTGGCCCTCGCCGTCATCGCGATGGCCGCGGACTTCCTGGCCGTGACCGCGCGCTGCCCGGGAATGGTCGGAGGTCTCCTGGTCGCGCTGCTGGCGGTCCCCCTGACGGTGGACGACGGCGGACTGTCCCCGGGCGGAGCGGTCAGCGCCTCGGTCGGGTTCCTCGTCCTGTTGGCCGTGGACATGTGGCTGCGCGGCCGGGAGTGGGGGATCCCCGTTCCCGACGGGCGCCACCTCTCGGCCCCCGACGGGCGCCATCCCCCGATGCGGTTCCTGGTCGGCCTGCGGCGCACGGCCGTCGCCGCCGTGTCCATCGCGGCGGCGGTGCTGCTGGCCCTCGCGGTCCCGTTGACGGTCCCGTCGCTGCGCAGCGACATCATCTACCAGGCAGCGGACGGCACCTACGTCGGCAGGCGGGCGAACGACATCAGCATCTCGGACCCGTTGGTCTCGCTGCGCAGCAACCTGGCCACGAGCTTCGACCGCACGGTGCTCACCTACACCACCGACGCCGAGGAACCCGAATACCTGCGCATCCACGTACTGGACGAGTTCGACGGCGTGAACTGGACGATGACGCCGGTCGAAACGGACCGCGGCTCCCGGGTCGGGGACGAGTTGCCGCTGCCGGCGGGCTGGTCCGGCGAGCCCGACGGGCCCACCGCGACCACGCGGATCTCCATGGACTCGGACGCACTCAGCCTGAACTTCCTGCCGATGCCGTACTGGCCGCGCTCGGTGGACGTGTCCGGTGAGTGGTACGCCGACCCCGAGAGCCTCGTGGTGTTCACCACCGACAGCCCGCCGACCGGTCTCAGTTACACCGTCGAGTCCGCTTCGGTCGCGACCTCGGCGGACGAACTGGTCGAGACGGGGCGACCGTGGTCGGTGCCGGGCTCCTTCTTCGCGCTGCCCGACGACGTGGACCCGCGCGTGGCGGAGTTGACCGAAACGGTGACCGAGGGCGCGGACTCGCCCTACGAACGGGCCGTCGCCCTCCAGGAGCACTTCGCCGACGGGGGCTTCCGCTACGACCTGAGTCCGCCCCCCGTCCCCGAGGGGGCCGACCCGCTGGTCCACTTCCTGGTGGAGGACCGGGTGGGGTACTGCGAGCAGTTCGCGGGCGCGATGGCGGTCATGGCGCGTCAGGCCGACATCCCCTCCCGCGTCGCGACCGGCTTCACCGCGGGCCAGCAGATGGGCGACGGCCGATGGTCGGTGTCGACGGGTGACGCGCACGCCTGGCCGGAGCTGTACTTCGAGGACGTGGGCTGGGTGCGGTTCGAACCGACCCCCGCCTCCTCCGACGGCCAGGGGTCGGCCACCGTGCCCGACTACGCCGACGGTGAGTACGAGGACGAGGAACCCGAGCACCCGGAGACCGACCCCACCGCCGACGACGAACCCGAGAGTGACGAGCCGACCGACGAGCCCGAGGAGAGCACGCCCCCCGAGGGCGAGGAGACGGACGGGGCGACCGCGGCCTCCGGCTCGGAGCCGGACCCGGGCGGCTGGACCGTCCCCGCCTGGCTGCCGGCCGTGGGCGCGGTCCTGGTCGGGCTGCTGCTGGCCGCCCTGCCCGCCCTCGTCCGGATCGCGGTGCGCGGATCACGCACGGCCGCGCTCACCGGCGGCTCCTCCACGGCGGCCGCGCACGCCGCGTGGCGGGAGCTGCGGGACACCTGCCTGGACCTGGGTGTGACCTGGGACCTGACGGAGAGCCCGAGGGCGGTGGCCGTCCGCCTCGCGGCGCGGGGGGCGGTCCCGGACCAGTTCGGGGCGGCGCTGTGGCGTCTGGCGCTGGGTGAGGAGTCCGCACGCTACGCCCCCGAACCGGCCGCCGCGCCGGGGTCCCGGGAGGACCTGCGCGCGGTGCGTGCCGGGCTGGCCGCGGCCAGTGGCCGGGGGGACAGGTTCCGGGCGGTGCTGCTGCCGCGGTCGCTGGCGCCGTGGCGGCGTCCGCGAGCCGCCGTGGGGATCGCGCCGACGATCGTCTGAGCGGACGGGAGCCCCCGGGCCGGTCCCCCGCACAAGAGGGACCGGCCCGGGGGCTCCGCTGTCCGTGCCACCGTGCGCCGGGGGCGGACCCGGGGTCCGGTGGAAACCCGGTCCGACCCCGAACGCGCAAAGCGGTGGGGTCCACGCGTCCACGTGGACCCCACCGCTTCCGTGCTCGCCGCTCCGTTACCCGGTGCACCGACGCGCCGCTCCGGGAGGTGGAGGCCGGAGCCCCCTCCGGTCCCGCCTCGGGGGAGGGACTACTCCTCGCCCTCCTGGCGGCGGCGCCAGCGCTCCTCGAACCGGTGCATCATGCCCGGGCGCGTACCCTTGCGCTTCTGTTTCGTGTCCGTGGCGGGCACCGATGCCTCGGCTCCCCCTCCGGCCGCCTTACGCCACGCGTTGGCACCCCAGAGGAAGCACGCCAGCATGACGATGAAGCCGAGGACACTGATGAGCACCTGCATGACCGGATTACCGATCAGGAGGCCCGCCAGCAGCAGTACGACGCCGATGACGAATCCGAGTACGGCCTTGATGATCCAGCGCTTGTAATGGACCGCGGGGTTCGTTTGCCGAACGGTGTTCGCGAACTTCGGGTCCTCGGCATACAGCGCCCGCTCGATCTGGTCGAGCATGCGCTGCTCGTGTTCAGAGAGCGGCACGGCGCCTCCCTACGACAGTCCCCGGTTGGGGTGACGGGTACTGATGAACAGTCTCTCGGTCAGTGGTATGCCCAGAATACGACGCGCTAGCGCCTGCTGGAAAGAAAAGCTGTGTGAACCCCTGACCCGCTTGGGCCACGGTACCCACACCCTGTATCGGAAACACCGGCTTCCATGCCTCTCTGCCTACCCTGACTCCGGTCCTACCCTGAGAACGCTCGGAGAGGTCCGGAAGTTGCGGAATCATACGTCGTTTTCGTCACGCTTGGCCAGCACCGCCGACTGTATCGCGCCTGGGCCGAAGCGGGCGGTGACCCTGTCCATCACGCGTTCGACATCACGCCAGCCGCTCTCCTCCTCGCCCAGGGCGAGCTGACGCGGCGCCTGGTCCGCGGGTACCACCCCCTCCACCCGTACACCGACCAGCCGCAACCTGACCCGCTCCAGGCCCGCCGCGGCGTACAGCTCGCGTGCCACGGTGCTGATCTCCCGGCCCACGTCCGTGGCCTCCGGAAGGGTGCGCGACCGGGTGATGGTGGAGAAGTCCGCCCTGCGCAGCTTCACGCTCACCGTGCGCCCCGCCTGTCCCGAGGCGCGCAGACGCCGCGCCACCTTCTCCGACAGCCGCAGCAGTTCGCGGTTGATCACCTCGGGATCGCCCACGTCCGCGTCGAAGGTCTCCTCGGCTCCGACGCTCTTGTCCGGGGTCTCCGGCACCACCGCCGTCCCGTCCACACCGCGCGCCAGCTCCGACAGGCGGGTGCCCGCCTTGGCGCCCAGCTCCGTCCGGAGCAGGTCGGGGTCGGTCCGGGCCAGGGCCCCGACCGTGCGCAGCCCCAGCCTCACCAGCGCCTGCTCGGTACGGTCCCCCACCCCGGGCAGCGCCCCCACCGGGAGCGGGTCCAGGAAGGAGCGCACGTGGTCGGTGGGGACCAGGAGCAGGCCGTCGGGCTTGCAGTGCGTGGAACCGAGCTTGGCGACGAACCTGGTGGCGGCCACACCCACCGAGCAGGTGAGCCGCTGCTCGCTCCGGACGCGTTCGCGGATCATCGCCGCGATGCGCACGGGCCCGCCGAGCCTCCTGCGCGCACCGGACACGTCCAGGAAGGCCTCGTCGAGGGAGAGCGGCTGCACGAGGGGGGTCACCGACCGCAGGATGTCCATGACCGACTCGGAGGCGGCACGGTAGGCGGCGCCGTCCGGGGGGAACACGACCGCCTCGGGGCACAGGCGCAGGGCCCGCACCATGGGCATCGCCGAGTGGACGCCCCTGGCCCGGGCGAGGTAGTCGGCGGAGGAGACCACCCCGCGCGGTCCGGTCCCGCCGACGATGACCGGCCGTCCCCTCGCCTCGGGGTTGCGCCGCTGCTCGACGCTGGCGAAGAACGCGTCCATGTCCAGGTGCAGGATGTCGCATCCGGTGTCGGGACCCGACCCGTCCGCGGGGAAGTCCGGTCCCAGCGCGACGATGCCCTCCGGGGTGACCACTCCGCGCAGCGCGGCACCGCGCTCCAGTTGGCGTCGGCTCATGGGCCCAGGTTACGCGCGCGCGGGACGGGCCGCGCCCTCAGTCGCGACGGGCGACCGCGTGCAGCTGCGTGGCGATACCGACCAGCTCCGGATGGTCGGCGGCGGCCTTCTCCAGCTCCAGCAGGTGCTGTCCGGCGTGGAGGTCGCCCTCCCAGGCGTGCCCGGGCAGGACGTCGGCGAACACGCGCACACCGCGGACCCGCTCACCGGTGAGGCCGGCCTCACCGATCAGCGCCAGGAGCTGCTGGCGGGTGAAGCGGCGCGGCATCGGGTCGGCCTCGCCCCAGCGCCCCTCGGGGTCGGCGAGCAGATGGGCGGCGTCGGCGACGTGCCCGGCCAGGGCCCGGTGCAGGGCCCCGGCGACGGCGTTGGTGACCAGCAGGCTCACCGCCCCGCCGGGACGGGTGACCCCGACGACGTCGTGCAGGGCGCGGGCCGGGTCCTCCACGTACTCCAGGACGTTGTGCACCAGGACGAGGTCGGCGCTGCCCGGGGCGAACAGCGAGGCCAGGTCGCTGGTCTCCCCCTGGACGCCGCGCACCGTGACACCGCGTTCGGCGGCACGGCGCTCCAGGGCGGCCAGGGAGTCGGGACTGGGCTCCACGACGGTCACCCGGTGGCCGAGTTCGGCGAGCGGGACGGCGGCGCCGCCGGTGCCGCCGCCCGCGTCGACGATCTCCAGGGGCCCCGGCCCGAGGCGGGCCAGCAGGTCCGCGAGAGCGTCCCACACCACGGCGGTGCGGGCCGCGCCCGCCGCCCGTCCCGGCCCGGTCGCGTCACCCGCGACGAAGCCGCTGGTGGTCGCGGTCGCGCTGGTCCTGTCAGTCACCTGGGTCCCCTCACTCCGGTGTCCCCGCCCGTGGCCGATCCCGAAAGGCCGCCGTCAGAGGGCGAGTTGTGCCTTGTTCTCCATCAAGCGTGACAGAAGTCCGCTGACGAAGTTCGGCGACTCGTCGGTGGACAGCTCCTTGGCCACACCGACGGCCTCGGCGATCGCCACACCGTCGGGGATGTCCTGGGCCCACAACAGCTCGTAGGCGCCCATCCGCAGGATGTTGCGGTCGACGACGGGCATCCGCTCCAGGGTCCAGCCGATCGCGTAGGTGTCCAGGAGTTCGTCGATGCGCGCGCGGCGCCCGTCGACCGCGCGGGCCAGGTTCTCGGTGAACTCGTTGATCGGCGGCTCGGGCTGGGCCCGGCGACGGGTGATGACGTCGTCGACCGAGATACCGCGGACCTCGGACTCGTAGAGGACCTCGACCGCGCGCCTCCGGGCCTTGCGCCGTGCTCCGCTCATCAGTTGACTCGCCCGAGGTAGTCACCCGTGCGGGTGTCGACCTTGACGCGCTCGCCGGTGGTGATGAACAGGGGCACCTGGATGGTGGCGCCGGTCTGGACGGTGGCGGGCTTGGTGCCGCCGGTGGAGCGGTCGCCCTGGACGCCGGGGTCGGTCTGGGTGATCTCCATCTCGACGGCGGCGGGCAGCTCGATGTAGAGCGGGTCGCCCTCGTGGGTGGCCACCGTGACCTTGGTGTTCTCCAGGAGGAAGTTGGCGTTGTCGCCGACGACCCCGGAACCGACCTCGAGCTGGTCGAAGGTGGTGGAGTCCATGAAGACGAAGTTCGTGCCGTCGTTGTACAGGTACTCCATGTCGCGGCGGTCGACGTCGGCGAACTCGACCTTGGCGCCGGCGTTGAAGGTCCTGTCGACGATCTTGCCCGTGAGGACGTTCTTCAGCTTGGTACGGACGAACGCGCCGCCCTTGCCCGGCTTGACGTGCTGGAACTCCAGGACGTTCCACAGAACGCCGTCGAGTCGCAGGGTCTTGCCGTTCTTGATGTCGTTCGTCGTGGCCACTTCGGTCGTCTCTCCAAGGGGTCTGACACGTCGGGGACCGGGCGCACTGCTCCGGTCGGTGGTCGGTGGTACGGGGCGCGGACGCGTGCGGCGCCACGTGCTCACCGGCGGCGCGGGGCCGCCGGGGCGCGCACCCCTCCTACGGGCAGTCTAGTGGCTTCGCGGGACTCAGGCGCCGCCGGTGACCGCGCGGTAGGCCGCGTCCAGCAGTTCGGGGGCGGGGGCGCTGAGGATGGTGGGGCTCGCGAGGCCGTCCAGCACAACGAAGCGCAGGGTGGCTCCGCGGGCCTTCTTGTCGACGCTCATCGCGGCCCGCAGCTCGGGCCAGGCCTCGGCCGCGTAGGAGACGGGCAGGCCGACCGAGGTCAGCAGGGAGCGGTGCCGTTCGACCAGTTGGGCGTCGATGCGGCCGTCGAGGCGGGCCAGTTCGGCGGCGAAGACCATGCCGATGGACACCGCGTAACCGTGCCGGAAGGTGTAGTTCTCGGCGCGTTCGATGGCGTGGCCGAGCGTGTGGCCGTAGTTGAGGATCTCCCTGCGGCCGCTCTCCCTGAGGTCGCCGGAGACGACGTCGGCCTTGACCCGGATGGCGCGCTCGATGAGCTCACGGGTGTGTTTGCCCTCGGGGAGGGTGGCTCCCTCGGGGTCGTCCTGGATCAGGTCGCAGATGACGGGGTCGTCGATGAAACCCGCCTTGACGACCTCGGCGAGGCCGCCCACGTAGTCCGCCCGGGGCAGACTCGGCAGGGTGGCCAGGTCGCACAGGACGCCCGCGGGCGGGTGGAAGGCGCCGACGAGGTTCTTGCCCTCGGAGGTGTTGATCCCGGTCTTGCCGCCCACGGCGGCGTCGACCATGCCGAGCAGGGTGGTGGGGACCAGGATCGAGCGGACCCCGCGCAGCCAGGTGGCGGCGACGAAGCCGGAGAGGTCCGTGGCGGCTCCGCCGCCGACCCCGACGATCGCGTCGGTGCGGGTGAAGTTGTGCCGACCGAGCCGGGACCACAGGTCGGTGGCCACCGCCGCGGTCTTGGCCGCCTCGCCGTCCGGCACCGGCATGGGCCGGACCGTGTACCCGGCGGCCTCCAGGGCACCGATGACGGGCCGGGCGATCTCGCCGAGGCCGCGGGGGTGGACGACGGCGACCTGGGCCGCGGAGCCGACCAACGAGGGCAGTTCGGCGAGGACGCCGCTGCCGACCACCACGTCGTAGCGGGCGGAGGGCTCACCGACGCCGATGCGGGTCACGGTCACTGCTGGGCCTTTCCGGTCGTCCCCGCGGCTCCGAGGGTGGGCAGGATGGCGTCGACGATCTCTTCGGGGTGCAGGTCCGTGGTGGGCACGGTGACGGTGGCCAGGCTCTCGTAGACGGGCAGGCGCTCGTCGAGGAGCTTGCGGAGCCGGGCGCGGGGGTTGCCCGAGAGCAGGGGGCGGGCGACGTCCATGCCCACGCGCCGGGCCGCCTCGGCGAACTCGACCTGGAGGTAGACCACGTGGTGGCCGGCGAGGTCGGCGCGGGTGTCCTCGTCCAGGACGGCGCCGCCGCCGACGGCGATCACCCCCTCCCAGGAGCGCAGCCCCTCGGCGACGACCTCGCGTTCCAGGGCGCGGAAGCGCGGCTCGCCGTCCTCGACGAAGATGTCGCCGATCGGCTTGCCCGCGCGCTTCTCGATCTCGGTGTCGGTGCACAGCAGGTCGGCGCCCAGGCGTTCGGCCAGGGCGCGCCCCACGGTCGACTTGCCCGACCCGGGGGATCCGATGAGCACCGCGATCGCTCTGGCCACACTCGCCTGCCTGTCCATCCCCGCGGGCGCGGGGAACCGCATGTCGTCCTCGTCCATCACTTGTCTAGCAGACCCGCGGCCCCGCACGCGGGCGGCGGTGGACCGCCACCGCCGCCGGCCGGGAAGACCGGGCCGTCCCCGCGTGCGGGAGAGTCCGGGAGCGGCGGCCCGGGTCCGGGCCACCGCCTCCGGTTCACCGAACGGTGAGCGAGTCCAGGTAGCCGCGCAGGTTGCGGGCGGTCTCGGCGACCGAGTCCCCGCCGAACTTCTCCACGGCGGCCTCGGCCAGGACCAGGGCGACCATGGACTCGGCGACCACGCCCGCGGCCGGGACCGCGGTGACGTCGCTGCGCTGGTGGTGGGCCTGGGCGGGCTCACCCGTGGCCGTGTCGATGGTGTCCAGCGCCTTGGGCACGGTGGCGATCGGCTTCATCGCGGCGCGCACGCGCAGCGGATCGCCGGTGCTCATGCCGCCCTCGACACCGCCCGCGCGGTTGGTACGGCGGCGCACGCCGTCGGGGCCGGGCTCGATCTCGTCGTGGGCCGCCGAGCCGCGACGCGCGGCGGTGCGGAAGCCGTCGCCGACCTCCACGCCCTTGATGGCCTGGATGCCCATGAGGGCCCCGGCCAGGCGGGCGTCCAGGCGGCGGTCCCAGTGGACGTGGCTGCCCAGGCCGGGCGGCAGGCCGTAGGCGAGCACCTCGACCACGCCGCCGAGGGTGTCACCGCTCTTCTTGGTGTCGTCGATCTCCTCGACCATGCGGGCGCTGGTCTGGGCGTCGAAACAGCGCACCGGGTCGGCGTCGACGGCGGCCAGGTCCTCGGGACGGGGCTCGGCGGAGCCCTCGGGAACCGCCACGGGCCCCATGGACACCACGTGGCTGAGGATCTCGATTCCCAGCGCCTGGCGGCAGAACTGCCGGGCGACCTCGCCGACGGCGACCCGGGCGGCGGTCTCACGGGCGCTGGCGCGCTCCAGGATCGGCCGCGACTCCTCGTGGCCGTACTTCTGCATGCCGACCAGGTCGGCGTGCCCGGGGCGGGGCCGGGTGAGCGGCGCGCCCCGCGCGATGTCGGCCAACTCCTCGGCGGGCACGGGGTCGGGCGACATCACCTTCTCCCATTTGGGCCACTCGGTGTTGCCCACCTCGATCGCGACCGGTCCCCCCTGGGTCCGGCCGTGGCGGATGCCTCCGATGACGGAGACCTGGTCCTGTTCGAACTTCATCCGGGCACCACGGCCGTACCCGGCGCGTCGGCGGAGCAGTGCGGCGGCGATGTCGTCAGAGGTGACGGACACACCGGCCGGAAGGCCCTCCAGAATCGCGACGAGTGCCGGTCCGTGGGACTCCCCCGCGGTCAGCCAACGCAACATGTATCCGATCCTCCCATGGATCGCCGCTGGACGCGGCATCGGATATCACCATCCGGACACCAGGGGCCGACCGGCCAGAACGGTGGCGAGGGTCGCGGCCAGGAGGAAGGGCCCCAGCGGGAACGGTTCGCGCCGCGTCACCCGGCGCAGGGCGAGCAGGGCCGCCACCACCAGGCAGAAGGCGGCGAAGGCCCAGAAGACCGCCACCAGGGCGCCCAGCGGGCCTGCGGCCCATCCGCAGTAGAGGCCGGTCAGGCCGGAGAGCTTGACGTCGCCGAAGCCCATACCCCGGGGGTTGACGCGCCACAGGAGCCAGAAGAGCACGGCGACGAGCACGGCACCGGCGAGGGCCCCCGCCGCCGCGTCGGAGTCGGGGCCGCCGGGCGCGGCCAGGACCGCACCGGCCAGGAGCAGGCCCGCCACGGGGTAGGCGGGGGCGACGAGGTCGTTGGGCAGCCGCATCACGCGCAGGTCGACGACGGCCAGCGGCACCCCGACCGCCACCAGCCAGAGGACGGCCAGGTGTCCGAAGGGGAACCAGGAGGCGTGGTGGACCGCCAGGGCGCCGGTGAGCGCGTACAGGACGGCGGTGGTGGCGACGACCCCGGGATGGGCGCCCACGACCTGTTCGCAGTGGGGGCACCTGCCCCGGCGCCGGAACCCGCGGTCGGCGACGGCGGGGAGCCCGCGGGCGAACCGGAGTTCGGCACGGCAGTGCGGGCAGCGCGGGGGCGGCGGTCCCCCGTCCTCGTCGGGGTCGGGGTCCGCGTCGGGCACGGAGGACCCCGTGTCGGCGGCGTGGACGGCGGCGCGTCCGCGTGAGCGGGCGTCCGGGCGGGCCGCCGCGAACAGGTAGACGAGTCGTCCGGTGGCGAGACCGACCAGCGCTCCGGACAGGCCGAGCAGAACCACGACGGCGCTGATGACCGGCCAGGGCTGGGAGGAGAGCACGAACAGGGAGGGGGTGGCCATGGTAGGAAATTTACCGGCGGAGGGCGCGCGGCGACAGTACCCGACCTCGCCCTGTGGACGACCCGCGCGCGGTCAGTCCGCGTCCCGGCGGGCACGCACCACCGCGCTGAGTTCGATGCCCCCGGGCAGGACGTGGCCGAGTTCGGCACGCAGGCGCTCGGCGACCCGGCGCAGGGCCTCGTCGTCGCGTTCGTCGAGTTCGAGGCGGATGCCGACCTCGGCGCGCTCGGAGTGGTGCACGCGTACGCGCTCGATCCCGAACTCGGCGTGCGTGACGCGGTAGACGAGCGCGAGGACCTGCGGATCGTCCTTGGGCTCGGGGACGTGCCCGTGCTCGGCGAGCAGACCGAGGAAGCGGCCCTGGACGGTGTACGGCTGGGGGCCGGCGACATCGATGACCAGGGCGTCGGCACCCTCCTCGACGGCGGCCCGGCACGCGTCCCGGGTGGTGAAGGGCACCGGACGGGCGTCGGGACGCCAACGGCGCACCGCGTCGACGGAGGTGAAGGCGAGCACACCGCGACGGCCGTCCTTGCCGGTCATGACGGGGACGGCGACCTCGCTCGACTTGTCCTTGGTGAGCCCGGCCGCGCCCGTCTCCGTCTCCGTGGCCACGGCCACGACGGGGATGAGTACGCGGGAGTCGGCGAGCGCGGACAGGACCTGGCGGTCCCCGACCCGGCCCGCCGCGTGGTCGCGCAGGCGCGCCTCGACCTCGGGGTCGGCGCTGCCGTCGTCGTCACGGAAGTTCTGGGCGCCGATGATGGATGGTCTGCTCACGGACCCCGACTCTACCGGGCGCGGGCGGAGCGGCGGGCGGCCGTCAGGCGGAGTTCCGGCCGGGCGCGACGGTGGTGCCGCCGCCTTCGAGCGCGGTGACCACCGAGCCGAGTTGGACGAGCTGCGCGGCGTCGAGCCGGTCGAACAGCAGTTCACGCACCTTCGTGGCGTGGCCGGGGGCGGCGCGTTCCAGGAGTTCGGCCCCCCTGTCTGTGAGAATGGCCCACAGGCCGCGGCGGTCGTCGTCGCAGTGCTGGCGGCGCACGTAGCCGTCGCGCTCGAGCCGGGCGACCTGGTGGGAGAGGCGGCTCTTGGACACGATGACGCTGTCGGCCAGCGCACGCATACGCAGCCGTCGCCCCTCGGCCTCGGAGAGGTGGACGAGGATGCCGTACTCCACGAGTGAGATGCCGCACCGGGAACGCAGGTCCCGTTCCAGCCCGTCGTAGAGCGCCGCGTTGACTCTCAGGATGCTCCGCCACACGTCTTGTTCGTTGGCGCTGAGCCACGTGGCCTTCTCCATACCGACCATCTTATCGGCGTTCCCTCCAGGTGAGCAGGGACACACGCACAATTACACTTCCCAGGAAGATACTTCTTAGGTACCTTGTTACCGGTAAGCACAAGGGCCCGCGCCAGGGTCCGGTCAGCGCGAGGAGACAGACCATGGCAGCGCAGGAACTCAAGGCAGGCACCTGGAGCATCGACCCCACCCACTCGGTGGTCGGCTTCTCCGTGCGCCACATGATGGTGAGCAAGGTCCGCGGACGCTTCGAGAAGTTCGAGGCCACCCTCACCGTCCCCGAGGACCCGACCGGGTCCTCGGTGGTCGCGACCATCGACGCCGCCTCGATCAACACCGACAACACCGACCGCGACAACCACGTCCGGTCCGCCGACTTCTTCCACGTCGACACGCACCCGGAGTTCTCCTTCCGCTCCACCGGCCTGGAGGCGAGGGGCGGGGAGTTCGTCCTCAGGGGCGACCTGACCGTCAAGGGCGTGACCAACCCGGTCGAGCTCGCGCTGGAGTTCAACGGCTCCACGCTCGACCCCTACGGCCTGGAGCGCGCCGGCTTCGCCGCCACCACGACGATCAGCCGCAAGCAGTTCGGCGTGGACATCGAGATGCCCATGGACGGCGGCGGCGTGGTCGTCGGCGACAAGATCACCATCGAGATCGACGCCGAGTTCACCCGCCAGGCCTGAGAACGGCCGGGGCACACGGCGCGCGGCGGGCCGCGGGGGGCGGACACCGAGGCGGCCCCGCACGCCCCGTGGCGGACACCCGCCACTGGTGACGACACACTGTCACGAACCTGTGGATCTCGGATATCGTCAGTGGGGGAGGGCGTGCGACGCCCTCCCCCACTCGTGTCCCCGACCCATCCACGGGAGCGCTCGTGCCCTCCAACCCCTTCTCCGACGAGGTCGTCACCGCCGTGACCGCGCACATGAACGGCGACCACCCGGAGGACACCCTGATCATCTGCCGCGCCCTGGGCGGCTGCCCCGAGGCCACCGCGGCCCGGATGACCGCCCTGGACGGCGACGGCGGCACCTACGCGGTCACGGTGGAGGGCGCCGAGCGCACCGTTCGCGTCCCCTGGGCGCGGCCGCTCACCGAGCGCGCACAGATCCGGACCGAGGTCGTGCGCATGTACCAGGAGGCCTGCGAGCGGCTCGGCGTGCTGCCCCGCGGGCACTGACCCCTCCTCGGGCGCGCGGGGCACGGCACCCCCGATCCGGAACTCCCGCGCTCCGCCGGGAGTCCAAGGAGACGGGAGTCAACGGCGGCCCGAACGCGCGACCCCACACGAGGGGTCGGGCGCGCGACCTAGTGTGGAAGGGTCCGCCGGTCCCCCGGAACCCGTACCCGACCAGCTAGCCGAAGGGTGGCTCCGACCTCGATGGTCACGCCCGAACCCGGTGACGAGAACGCGCCGACACGAAGGATCGAGCCCACCGCGCCGACCACGCGGAGCGGCCCCACCACCGGTGCCACGCGGTGGGTCACGCGTGTACTGCGCCCCGGCTCCGCACGCGCGGGCGACGACGCCCCCACCCGGGTGGCCGGGCCGGGCCACGTCCCGCCCGGCGGTACCCGTGTGGACTCCCCCGCTCCGCCGACCGCCCGACTGCGCGGCGGTGCCGCCGACGGCCGACGCGACGGCCGGGCCGCCGGCCGCGGCGGCACGTGGTGGCGGTCGCTCCTGGGCCCCGTGCTGGACTGGCTGACCCGCCTGGTCTCCCGCATGGTCGTCGGACCGGCCAACGACCTGGACTACGCGGTCCCCGCCGACCTGCGCCGCCGGTACCAGGTCCTCGGCCACCTGGGCTCGGGCGGTGAGGCCGTCGTCTACCTCGCCGAGCCCACCGACGAGCCCGGCCGCCGACTCGCGCTCAAGGTGTACCGGCCCGGGCACGACATCAACCGCGAACTCCTGGACCGGCTGCGCGCCCGGGGCACCTCATCGCCGCACACCCCGGCCGTCCAGGGCTACGGTTCCTCCTCCAGCTCCTGGGGCGAGGACCTGGCCTGGGAGGCCCAGGAGTACTTCGAGCGGGGCTCGCTGCGCACGCTCATGGACGAGGCTCCGCTGGACGACGACCGCGCCCGGGCGGTGGTCTTGGCCGTGGCCGAGTGCCTGCACCACTGGCAGCACGACCTCCAGCACAACCACACCGACGTCAAGCCCGAGAACCTGCTGCTGCGCTCCCTCGACCCCCCGGTCGTGGCCCTCACCGACTTCGGCGGGGCGGTCCGCGCCACGATGAGCCGCGTCTACGGCGGACTGGCCGTCACCGAGGACTACGCCGCGCCCGAGGTGATCGAGGGCCGCCGTGAGGCCCCGGCCGCCTGGTGGTCCCTGGGGGTCATGGTCCACGAACTGGTCACCGGGCGCCGCCCCGAACGCGGCGGCAACTGGCTCACCGCCCGCAACACCGAGGTGGACGTCTCCGCGGTCACCGACGAACGCTGGCGCCTGCTCGCGCGCGGCCTGCTCGCCCCCTCCCCCGCCGCCCGGTGGGGCCACGAGGAGGTCACCCAGTGGCTGGACGGGGAGCGGCCGCGGATCCGGACCGCGCGGCGCACCCGCCCCATCGTGTTCGCCGGGGCCAGCCACGAGGACCCGCCGAGCCTGGCCTTCGACCTGCTCGACCGGTCCGACACCGGGGCGATGTGGCTGCGCACCCACTGGCCGGAGCTGCGCTCCTGGCTGGACCGCGAGGTCAACGACTACACCTTCGACCGCTCCTACCTGACCGGGCTGGACGCCCGGCCGGAACTGGCGCACGTGGCGATCAGCGCCCTGGCCGCCCGCTACGTCCCGGGGATGCCGCCCCGTTTCCGCGGCCACGAGATCGGCGCGGACGGACTGATGGCGCTGGCGACCGGTGAGGCGAGCCGCCACGCCGTGGTCCGCGAGGCGGTGGAGTCCGGTGCGGTGGCACTGGCCGCCCAGCACTGGTGCCCGCACCCCTCCTGCCGTTCGGGCGGTTCGGGCCGGTGCGCGCTGCTCGAACGCGTCCAGCACGAGGTGCCGCTGGTGATGCGTCGCGTGGCCGAGACCGTCGACCGCGTGGTCGGATCGGGACCCGACGCGCCCCGCCGCCCGGAGAGGCACGAACTGGACAGCGCCTGGGCGCGTGCGGTCGAGCTGGTGCTGGACCCCGACACCGCCTCCGCCCACCGCTCCGTGCTGCGCCGCCAGTCCTGGCACCCGACCGAGCGCAGCGCCGCGCCGCACGCCCCCTGGTGGGTCGAGCAGCGGCGCCTGGCCCTGCGCGACGGCAGGGGCGGTGAGGCGGTCACCACGCGCGCCGCCCTGGTCTGCGCCACGATGCTGCTGCCCGAGGCGACCCGGGTCGGCGGTCTGATCACCGACCGCGAGCGCGCTGACGGCCGCGCTCGCAGGAAGGACCGGTGGGCGGCGCTGGCCGGATCCGTCCGGGAACGGTGGGACGGGGCCAAGGAGCGGTGGGAGGGCGCCCGCCGACGGCGCGCCGAGGCCGCCACGGCCCCGATCCGGCCGGACGGTCCCCCGAGGGTCGACGAGTTCGGCCGCCCGGTGCCACAGGGGCCGGAGGAGACGGCCAGGTCGCGGCGCGCCCAGGAACGGGCCAGGCGCCGCGTCGACCGGACGATGAACCAGATCCAGCGGGCGATGCGGGCGGGCCGGTGCCGCCGGTTCGCCTACCCCGCCGCCCTGCTCGGCCTGGTCGACGGCCTGGGGCGGGCGCTGCGGCCGGACGGCGGCTACTACCCGGAGAGCGCGTTCGTCACCCCGCTCTACAGCGGTCTGGTGGACTCCGCGCGCGACGGTGTCCTGGCCGGGCTCTCCCGGGCCGCGGGCGCCGTGACCGGTCTCCTGCCGGAGCCGGTGGAGACGGCGTGGTGGCTGCCGGTGGTGCTGTCGGTGGCCCTGGTGCTGCTCGGCCGGACGGCGGCCAACCAGCGCAACTCCTCCCGCGCCCGGCGCCGGCTCGCCGCCTTCCGACTGGCCGTGGCGGGCTCACTGTTCATGGTGCTGGTCCTGCTGTCCACGGGGCTGCTGGCGCTGGGTTCGGGGGTGCTCATCCCGCTGGACGGGTTGCTGGGCTGACCGTGTGTGCTCCGGTCCGCCGCCTGGCTCTGGACCGTGTCCGGGCGCCCCGGGGCCTCCGCCTCGCTTCGGGCGCCCGAACGGCTCAGGGGCCGTCGATCATGTCGCTGACCCGTACGAGGTCCTCGGCGGTGTCGATGTCCTCCGGGCTGGCGACGTCGTCGCACTCCACGGTGGTCACCAGGTGCGAGTAGGTGCGCAGGAAGGGACGCGCCCCCACGTCGCCCCCGGCCATGGCGTGCACCGCCGACCAGTGTTCGCGGCCCAGCAGGACCGGGTTGCGCGGGTTGCCCGCGTAGGTGGCCACGGCCGCGCGTGCGCCCTGGGCGTGGGCCGTGAGGAGGCGGCGCACGGCCTCGGGCGTGACCAGGGGCTGGTCCGCCAGTGCCACCAGGACGGCGTCCACCGTGTCGGGCAGGGCGTCGATCCCGGCCCGTACCGAGGACCCCATCCCGCTGGCCCAGTCGGGGTTGAGCACCGTGAGGGCGCCCGGCACGGAGGTGTCCGCCGCGCCCAACACCACCAGGACCGGCCCGCAGCCGCCGTCGGCCAGAGTGCGCACGCCGCGGTCGACCAGGCGTTCGCCCCCCACCTCGACCAGGGCCTTGGGGCGTCCGAGCCGACTCCCCGAACCCGCCGCCAGCAGCAGCCCCGCCACCGGTCCCGCCTGGTCGCTCCCCGAGTTCCCCGTGTCCCCAGTCACCATGTCGTGATGATGCCACGCGCCCGGCCGCCGCGTGGCGCCCGCGCGGTGGTCCGTACGCGCGGCTCCCGACCTCTGTTCTCCGACCCCTCCGTGACCAGGCACTTCACACGGGACCGGGTTTCGGTTCACTTGTGGGTGTGACCGAATCCGGCCGGAACGAGGGGACGCGTGTCGCGGTGGATACGGCCACTCGTCTCGCGCAGGGCGCGGCCGCTCCCGCCCCAGCGGGTCTGGACGAGTTCGGCCGCGATGGACACGGCGGTCTCCTCCGGAGTCCTGGCCCCCAGGTCGAGGCCGATCGGCGAGTGCAGGCGCGTCAGGCCCTCCTCGTCCACCCCGGCCTCGCGCAGGCGCTCCAGCCGGTCCTCGTGGGTGCGCCGCGATCCCATCGCGCCGATGTAGCCCGCACGGGTGGCCAGGGCCGCCTTGATGACGGGGACGTCGAACTTGGGGTCGTGGGTGAGCACGCACACGACCGTGCGCTCGTCGATCTGGTCGGCGATCTCGTCCAGGAACACGTGGGGCCACTTCACGACCACCTCGTCGGCGGTGGGGAAGCGCTTGGACGTGGCGAACACGGGTCGGGCGTCGCAGACCGTCACCCGGTAGCCGAGGTAGGAGCCCAGGTCCGCGACGGCGGCGGCGAAGTCGATCGCACCGAAGACCAGCATGCGCGGGGCGGGCGCGAAGGACTGGACGAAGACCTCCAGCGCGTCGCCGCGCCGTTGCCCGTCCACCCCGTAGCGCAGGAGGCCCGTACTGCCCTGGGCCAGCATCCCGCGCACGTCGTCGTCGAGGGCGTCGGTGAGGCGCCCGCCGGTGGGCCCCAGGTCGCCCTCGGCGCGGTCCGGCCACACGACGCGGCGGCGCCCCAGCCGACCGGAGTCGGAGGGGTCGGACACGACCGTGGCGACGGCGACCGGGCGGTGCTCGTCGACGGCCGCGAGCACCGCCTCCAGCTCGGGGAAGGTCGACCGGCTGACCGGCTCGACGAACACGTGCAGCGTGCCGCCGCAGGTGAGTCCGACGCTGAAAGCCTCCTCGTCGCTCACGCCGTAGGTGCGGCGGACCGGCCGACCCGTGCGGATGGCCTCCAGGGCCTCCTCGTAGACCGCGCCCTCCACACAGCCGCCGGAGACGGAGCCGACGACCTCGCCGGAGCCGCCCACGGCCATGGCGGCCCCGGGGTCCCGGGGCGCACTCTTGTCGGTGTCGATCACCGTGGCCAGTGCGAACGTCTCGCCGGTGGCGTGGAGACCGGCCACCTCCACTCGGATGTCGCGCACTCGGATACCCCTTCCGCGTTCCCCGACACGACCTTCGCTACCAACGTATGTGCCCCGGCGCACGCGAGGGGAGTCCCCGTTCCGCCAAGAAACGAGGACTCCCCTGGTAGATGTCTACGACGCGCCGGGTTCCGGTGCCTCACCGCGCTCGTGCAGCAGGGCGCGGAACTCCGCCAGGTCGCGGCGCGCCCGCTCCCCGTCGGCGCTCTGGATGCCCATCACGGCGAGGGTGGTGCCGTCGGACAGGTCCACCGACGGCCAGGGCTCCCCGACCGGCATGCGGATGTCGACGATCTCCGGCCAGGCCAGCACGTGCGTGCGGATGCCGTTGACCACGGTCACGTTGTGCTCGGCCGCGACGAGCCTGGGCCGGGCGAGCAGGTGCAGTCCCGCGGCGATCGCCAGTCCCAGCATGACCAGCAGCACCCGGTCCTGCAGCCGCCAGTCCGGGGGCAGGAGCACCGTCAGCACCACCATGGTGGCCACGACCAGCAGTCCCATCCCGTAGGCGACGAGCCGCACCGCCCTCGGCCGCCAGGTCCGCGGGAGTGCGGGAGTGCGCTCCGTCTCGTCCACCGGTCGTTCCCTCGTTCGCACCAACTGCTCCAGGCTCGGCCCCGCGGGGCTCACGTACTCGTCGGCCCCGGGGCCGACGCGTTCCGGTCGGGCCGACCGGAACGCGGGGTTCAGCGCCGCAGACCGCGCAGGGCCGCCGCCGTGTCCAGGGCGGCCAGGGCCGCCTCGGCGCCCTTGTCCTCGACGCTGCCGGGCAGGCCCGCGCGGTCGCGTGCCTGTTCCAGGGTGTCACAGGTGAGCACGCCGTTACCCACGGGGGTGGCCTCGCGCAGAGCGACCTCGGTGAGCCCGTGGGTCACCGACTGGCACACGTAGTCGAAGTGCGGGGTACCGCCGCGGATGACCGCCCCCAGGGCGATCACGGCGTCGTGCTTGCGGGCCAGCTCCTGGGCGACGACGGGGATCTCCACCGCGCCGGCCACGCGCACCACGACGGGGTCGGCCGCACCGGAGGCCTTGACCACGTCGAGCGCCCGGGCCAGCATCGGTTCGACGATCTGCGCGTTCCAGCGGGTGACGACGATGCCCACCGACATCCCCGAGGCGTCGACCTCCTGGGCGTCGGGGCGGCCTTCTCCACTCATGTGTTCTCCCTGTGTCGGTGCGGTGGGGTGCCGGTGCGGACGCACCCCGGCGGCGGGCGCGGCGTCGGCGGGACGGGACGGCGGATCGGATCCTACTGGGCCACGCCGTTCAGCTCGTGCCCCATCCGGTCGCGCTTGGTGCGCAGGTACGTGATGTTGTCCCGGGTGACGAAGGAGGGCATGGCCACCCGCTCCGCCACGCGGACGCCGTGCGCCGCCAGCCCCTCGGCCTTGGCCGGGTTGTTGGACAGCAGCCGGACCGAGGTGACGCCCAGGTCGGCGAGGATCTGGGCGCCCGCGCCGAACTCGCGCGCGTCGGCGGGCAGGCCCAGGCGCAGGTTGGCGTCGACGGTGTCCACACCCTGGTCCTGGAGGCTGTAGGCGCGCAGCTTGTGCAGCAGTCCGATCCCCCGCCCCTCGTGGCCGCCCAGGTAGACGACGACGCCGCGCCCCTCCTCGGCGATGTCGGCCATGGCCGCGTCGAGCTGGGCGCCGCAGTCGCAGCGGTGCGAGCCGAAGGCGTCGCCGGTCAGGCACTCCGAGTGCAGGCGCGCCAGGACGCCGGTGCCGTCGGTCAGGTCGCCGTAGACGAGCGCGACGTGCTCGGCGCCGTCGGCCGTCCCCTTGAACCCGATCGCGCGCCACTCGCCGTGCCCGTTGGGCATGCGGGTCTCCACCATGCGGGTGACCAGCGGCGGGGTGGCCTGGTCGGGGGTGAGGGTGTGGCCGAGGGCGGCGCGGTGGGCGGCCAGCTGTTCGACCGACACCAGCTTCAGGCCGTGCTCGTCGGCGAACTCGCGCAGGCGGGGCAGGCGCGCCATGGTGCCGTCGTCGTTGACCACCTCGGCCAGGACCCCGGCGGGACGCAGCCCGGCCAGGCGCGCGAAGTCGACGGAGGCCTCGGTGTGCCCCCGACGGGCGAGCACGCCGCCCGGGCGGGCGCGCAGCGGGAGGATGTGGCCGGGGCGGACGAAGTCGACGGGACGGCTGTCGGAGGAGGCCAGCAGGCGGATCGTACGGGCCCGGTCGGCGGCGGAGATGCCGGTGGTGACGCCCTCGCGCGCGTCGACGGTCACCGTGTAGGCGGTGCGCAGGCTCTCCTCGTTGCGGGCGGTCATCAGGGGGAGGTCGAGGCGGTCGAGGTCGCCGCCCTCCATGGGAACGCACACCACGCCGGAGGTGTAGCGGATCATGAACGCCAGGAGTTCGGGGGTGGCGAGTTCGGCGGCGAAGATGATGTCGCCCTCGTTCTCGCGGTCCTCGTCGTCCACGACCACGATCGCGCGTCCGGCGGCGAAGTCGGCGACCGCGTCGTCGATGGAGTCGAGGACCACGGCCGGTCCGGTGGTGTCCGCTGTACCCGGTGTGGTGTCGGTGACGGTCATGACGGCTCCCAGGAGATGACTGCTGGTGGTGTGGTGGGTGCGTGGCGGCCCGTCGGGGGTCCGCCCGCCGGAGGTCGGGTCAGCCGAGGGCGCGGGCCGCGGTGACGGCGGCGATGCGCTCGACGTACTTGGCGACGACGTCCACCTCGACGTTGACGGTGGCGCCGACGGCGAGCGCACCCAGGGTGGTCGCCCGCAGGGTCTCCGGAATGAGGCTGACCTCGAAGAACTCCTCGGAGGCGTCGGGGGCGCTGACGGCGGAGACGGTCAGGCTGGTGCCGTCCACGGTGATCGAACCCTTCTCGACCACGTACGGGGACAGCCCGGCGGACAGGTCGAACCGCAGGACGTCCCAGTTGTCTCCGGGGCTTCGGGAGAGCAGGCGCGCGGTGCCGTCGACGTGACCCTGCACGATGTGGCCGCCGAGGCGGCCGTCGGCACGGGCCGCCCGTTCGAGGTTGACGCGGGAGCCGGGGACGAGCGCGCCCAGGGAGGAGCGGTCGAGGGACTCCTTCATGACGTCGGCGGTGAAGGCGCCCTCCCCCTGTCCGACCACGGTCAGGCACACGCCGTTGACCGCGATGGAGTCGCCGTGGCCCGCGTCGGAGGAGACCAGCGGTCCGCGCACGGTGAGCAGGAGGGACTCGCCCGTGGTTCCGGCGGGTTCGACGGACACGACCTCGCCGAGTTCCTCCACGATTCCGGTGAACACCCTTGTCATCCCTTCGCCTCATGGCGCTCCGGGGTATGAGGGTGTGGAATCGGGTCCACGAGGGGTCGGGGTCGAGGGCGTACACCTGGTACGCCGACGGGACCCGCCCCAACGCGCGCTGCCTTCCATCCGGACTCTCACCGTCGGTACCGGAATTCCACCGGTTCAACCGGCCGATGGCTTCGGCCGGGTCGCGGACTGTCACCGCCGGTTCGGACTTTCACCGACCCCGGAGCACGCGTTCGACTGTCGTCGGTCCGGATCCTACCTGGTCGTAGCTCCGGGGCCTAGACGGTGTGAGACGACTCACGGGCCCGCTCAGGCGTCGGCGGATCCGTCCGCGGTCGCCCGCACGGGCTCGGGGCGGCGGGCCAGTCCGCTGCGGACGAAGGTCTCGGGCGCCCCGAAGGAGGCCCACAGCGCGATGAGGGCGTAGACGGCGAACCCGGACACGGCCTCGGCGAACCCGGTCAGACCGCCGAGGAGGAGGTCCTCGGCCACCTGGAGGAGCACCACGACCGAGATGCCGAGCACGAAGCGCGCGGCGCGGGCGGTGAGGGTCCCCTCGGCGCCGTACCAGCCGCGCCCGTGCAGCAGGGTGAAACCGACGAGACCGCCGAGCAGGGCGCCGCAGACGGTGAACAGCCCGGTGAGCGTCGTTCCGGCCGGGTCCACCGGGATCGCGCCCATCCACTCCTCGGGGGCCGTCCAGCCGGAGCGCACCAGGCCCTGCCACGCGGCCGCCAGCGCGCAGGGCAGGACGGAGACCGCCAGCGCACAGCCCGCCCAGGCGGCGGTGGACAGCCCCCGCCACCAGTGCAGGACGCGCTCCTCCCAGCGCAGGAACGCCCACAGGGCGGCGGCCCCGACGAGGAGACCGGCGAGGACGTCACTGAGGAAGTGCACACCGAGGTAGAGGCGGGAGAGGCAGACCAGCGCGACCAGGGCGGCGGCCGCCCCCAGCCAGGCGCGGCTGCCCGAGCGCAGACCCAGGTAGCCCCACAGGACGGTGGAGGCCTGGGCGTGCCCGGAGGGGATCCCGAAGCTGGACTCGGCGGCGTGCGCGCTCACCTGGTGGCTGAACCAGAAGGGGCGGGCCCCGTAGATCAGCCCCTTGAGCAGGTAGTTGACCGCGCCGGAGGCGACGACGGCCACGAAGAGCCGGGCGCCGGTCCCGGCGTTCACGCACCAGAAGACGAGGGTGAGCAGGAGGATGATGAAGGTCTGGGAGCCGAGTCCGGTGACGAGGCCGAGGGGTGCGGCCAGCCAGTCACCCCACCCCTGCACCCAGAGGATCGGGGTGGTCTCGGCCTCCCACAGGGCGTCCATGGCCAGGTGCTCGGGTGTCCAAGCGTTCAACGCGCACTCCACGGGTCCGCGCCTGGCAACGCGCTCACGCCGCGCCGCTCCCCCGTGGCGCGCGGGCGCGAGGGGAAGACGGAGCCGCGACCAAGCGGAATCAACGACTACGGACGGGAAGCATAGGGCGCGGGCCGCCCGCGTGACCAGAGCCGTACGGGCGGCGCGCCGGGATCGTTATGCGAGGGGGCTGGCCTTGGTCGCCAGGGCGCGCAGGGAGTCGACCGCCCCCGCGGGGTCCTGGGCGCCGTAGACGGCCGAGCCCGCGACGAAGACGTCGGCTCCGGCCTCGGCGGCGCGTTCGATGGTCTCGGCGCTGACACCGCCGTCGATCTGGAGCCAGACGGAGGACTGGCGGGTGTCGAGGATCTCGCGGGCCTTGCGGATCTTGGGCAGGACCACGTCGAGGAACCTCTGGCCGCCGAAACCGGGCTCGACCGTCATGAGCAGGAGCATGTCCATCTCGCCGATGAGGTCGGCGTAGGGCTCGACCGGCTCGGCGGGGTTGAGGGCCAGGCCCGCGCGGGCGCCCAGACGGCGGATCTCGCGCAGGGTGCGCACCGGGGCCCCCGCGGCCTTGGCGTGGATGGTGACGCTGCCCGCGCCCGCCTCGGCGTAGGCGGGGGCCCACCGGTCGGGGTCCTCGATCATCAGGTGGCAGTCCAGCGGCGTGGTGGCCGCCTTGCGCAGGGACTCCACGATCGGCAGGCCGAGCGTCAGGTTGGGGACGAAGTGGTTGTCCATGACGTCGACGTGGAGCCAGTCGGCGGAGGGGGACACGGCCGCCGCCTCGTCCGCGAGGTGGGCGAAGTCGGCGCTGAGGATGCTGGGTGAGATCTGGATTGCCACACCCGCAGTGTAGCCAGGAGCCATCGGGCCGGTGCTCCCACCCAGGTCAGCCGGGACCGCCCTGTCCGATCAGGGACATCAGCGGCGTCCGCGGGGCGGGACCCGCCGCCGCCCGGGCGCCGAGGACGGCCAGCGCCGGGACGCGGCGGGGCCGTGCGCCGCCGTCACACCTCGGACCTGCGCAGCAGCGCCAGGAACATGGCGTCGGTCCCGTGGACGTGCGGCCAGAACTGGACGTACCTGCCCTCGGGCCCCGCCGCCAGGTCGGGGATCCCGTCCAGGTAGTCGGCGGCGCGCAGCAGGGTGAGGTCGTCGCGCTCGTCGAGCACGCGGCGCACGATCCCGTCGGTCTCGTCCAGGTGCGGCGAGCACGTCACGTACGCCACCACACCGCCGGGGCGCACGGACTCGACCGCGCTGACGAGCAGGTCGTGCTGGAGCGGCGCCAGCGCGGCCACCGACTCCGGCGTGCGGCGCCAGCGCGACTCGGGACGGCGCCGCAGCGCGCCCAGGCCGCTGCAGGGCACGTCCACCAGCACGCGGTCGAAGGACCCCGGCCGCCACGCCGGGGCGGTGCCGTCTGCGACCACGACCCGACCGGCGTCGCGCGGGGCGCGGCGCACCGCCGTGGCCACCAGTCCGGCGCGCGCGGGTTGGACCTCCGACGCCAGCAGGCGTGCCTCGCGCTGCCCGGCCAGGGAGGCCAGCAGCCCGGCCTTGCCGCCGGGCCCGGCGCACATGTCCAGCCACCGGGCGTCGTCGCCGCGGGCGTCCACCCGGGTCAGCGCCAGCGCGACCAGCTGGCTGGCCTCGTCCTGCACGGCGGCCCGGTTCTGGCGGACCTCGCGGACGGCCGCGGGGTCGCCCTGGGGCAGGTAGGCGGCGAAGGGCGAGTAGCGCGCCTCCTCGGCGCCCGCCGCGACCAGGTCGGCGACCGTGGAGCGGCCGGGCTTGGCGACGAGGGTGACGCGGGGGCGCTCGTTGTGCGCGACGAGCAGGCGCTCGGTCTCGACCAGTCCGGTGGAGGAGCGCTCACCCAGCGCACGGGCCAGTTCCTTGACCACCCACCTCGGGTGGCTGTGCACGACGGACAGGTATCCGCTCGGGTCGGTGGCGCGGTCGGGCGCCACCACCTCGGTCCACGCCGGCAGGTCGCGCGCGGCCACCTTGCGCAGGACGGCGTTGACGAACCGCCCGCGGTGGTGGCCCACCACCTTCCTGGCCAGGTCGACGGTGGCGCTGACGGCCGCGTGCGAGGGGATCTTCGTCGACAGCAGTTGGTGGGCGCCCAGCCGCAGCACGGGCAGCACCTCGCGGTCCACGGAGGCCAGCGTGCGGTCCACGCAGGCCTCCAGGATCACGTCGTAGGTGCCCTGCAGGCGCAGCGTCCCGTAGGTGAGCTCGGTGGCCAGCGCGGCGTCGCGGCCGCTGATCCCCCGGTCGGTGAGCTGGGCGGGCAGCAGGAGGTTGGCGTAGGCGTCGCGCTGTTCGACGGCGAGCAGGACGTCGTAGGCGACGCGGCGGGCCGGGTCACGGGGCTGGGGCGGCCCGGAGGTGCCCCGCCCTCCACCCTGCGCGGGCTTCCCGCCCCGTCGGGGTCGGCGGTACGGGGATCGGGACTGCTCGCTCAACTGTGCTCTGCCTCAACGAACCGGGGATGGGACCTGCTGGCGGCGGTCCGGAGCGGACCGCGTGCCAGATCGAGCGTACGGCAGCTCAGCGGCCCAGGCGGTCATCTTCGGTGGGACGCACGCCACGGGCCCAGTCCACCGCCGCCATGGCGCGCTTGCCCTGGGGCTGCACCTCGGCCAGGAGCACCGGGTTGGTGCTGGTCCCCACGACCACGCGCCGCTTGTCGGCGTGCACCTGTCCGGGGTCGAGGGCGGGGGTGTCCGCGTCGGGCAGGGGGGTGACCGGGCCGACCTTGAGCCGGGTGCCGCGGAAGGTGGTCCACGCGCCGGGCGCGGGCGTGCAGGCGCGGGCGACGCGGTCCACGCGCTGGGCGGGGGCGGTGAAGTCGAGTTCGGCGTCCTCGGGGTTGAGCTTGGACGCGTAGGAGACGCCGCCCTCCTCCTGCGGTACCGCGGTGAGCTGACCGCTGGCGATGCCGTCGACCGTGCGCACGAGCAGCTCGGCCCCGGCCACGGACAGGCGGTCGAGGAGTTCACCGCTGGTGTCGGTGGGGCGCACGGTCTCGGTGAGGGTGCCGAAGACCGGGCCGGCGTCGAGCTCCTTGACGATCCGGAAGGTCGAGGCGCCCGTGACGTCGTCGCCGTGCATGACGGCGTGCTGGACCGGGGCGGCGCCGCGCCAGGCGGGCAGCAGCGAGAAGTGCAGGTTGACCCAGCCGTGCTCGGGGATGTCCAGGGCGCGCTGGGGCAGGAGGGCGCCGTAGGCCACCACGGGGCAGCAGTCCGGGCCGATCCGGGCGAGTCGCTCCAGGAACTCGGGGTCGCCCGCCCTGGCCGGTTTGAGGACCTCGATGCCCTGGCTGGCGGCCAGCTCCGCGACGGGGCTCTGCGACATCCTCCGGCCCCGCCCGGACCGCGCGTCGGGCCGCGTCACGACCGCGGCGACCTCGTGCTCGGAGTCGATCAACGCCCGTAGGGACGGCACCGCCACCTCGGGCGTTCCAGCAAAGACGAGCTTCATACAGGGGTCCCCTCCACCGCTGACGGAAACCGCCCCGAGCCGTCCCGCGCCCCCGGACGCCCGGACCGCGTGACACCCCCGTGCACGGTCTGTACGCGTCCCAGTTCTACCAGTCGCGCGGGCGGGACGGTGCCACGGACCACGGGCGCTGTCGGGGGCTTCTGGTAGACCAGTGGGTGATGAGAGAGCAGCCCGGCCCGCCCGACGGGGTCCTCTTCGACCTTCCCGAACAGGACCCGCCCAAGGCCGCGCCGGCGAAGGCGCGCCACGCGGCCAAGCGCAGGCCCGCCGAGCGCCTCCCCGTGGCGCGCGTGGTCGTGGACACCCCGCTCCCGCACCTGGACCGCTACTTCGACTACCGGGTGCCGGCCGACATGGACGAGGCCGCCGTGCCCGGCTGCCGGGTCAGGGTGCGCTTCAACAACCGGCAGCTGGGCGGGTTCCTCGTCGAGCGGGTGGAGACCTCCGAGTTCGCCGGGCGCCTGGCCTACCTGGAGTCGGTGGTCTCCCCCGAACCCGTCCTGACCCCGGAGGTCCTCGGTCTGGCCCGCGCCGTCGCCGACCGCTACGCGGGCACGCTGAGCGACGTCCTGCGCCTGGCCGTCCCCCCTCGGCACGCCCGCGTGGAGCGGGAGGAGGTCCCCGAGGAGGACCCCGGAGCACCCGGGGACGGGGCACCCGGCACGCCCGGGGACGGGGGCACCGCCCCCGGCCCGTGGGCCGACTACCCGGAGGGGCCCGCCTTCCTCCGCGCCCTGCGCGAGGGACGCGCCGCGCGCGCGGTGTGGAGCGCCCTGCCCGCCGCGGACTGGGCGGAGGCCGTGGCGGTGGCGGCCGGATCGACCCTGGAGGCGGGGCGCGGCACGGTGATCGTCGTACCCGACGGCCGGGACGTCGGGGCCGTCGACGCCGCGCTCACCCGCCATCTCGGCGAGGGCCGCCACGTCGCGCTCACCGCCGACCTCGGACCCGCCAAGCGCTACCGGCGCTGGCTGGCCGCCCTGCGCGGACGGGTCCGGATCGTCGTGGGCACGCGGGCGGCGGTCTTCGCCCCGGTGCGCGACCTGGGGCTGGTGGTGCTCTGGGACGACGGGGACGACGTCCACTCCGAACCGCACGCCCCCTATCCCCACGCCCGCACGGTCCTGGCGATGCGCGCGCACCGCGCCGAGGCCGGGGCGCTGATCGGCGGACACACGCGCACCACCGACGCCCAACTGCTGGTGGAGTCGGGGTGGGCGCGTCCGCTCGCGGCGGACCGGGCGACCCTGCGGCGGCACGCGCCGATCGTGCGGGCCGCCGGGGACGACCGCGAACTCGCCCGGGACGAGGCGGCGCGGTCGGCGCGGATGCCGAGTCTGGCCCTGCGCGCGGCACGGGAGGCGGCCCGGACCGGGCCCGTGCTCTTCCAGGTGCCCCGCCGCGGCTACCTCAACACGCTGGCCTGCGCCGGGTGCCGGGAACCCGCGCGGTGCGACGCCTGCCGGGGGCCGCTGGCCGTGCGCGGTTCGCACGCGATGCCCTCGTGCGGCTGGTGCGGCCGGGTGGCCGGGCAGTGGGCCTGCCCCGAGTGCGGCGTGACCCGCGTGCGCGCGGTCGTGGTGGGTGCCCGGCGCACGGCGGAGGAACTGGGCCGCGCCTTCCCCTCGCTGACGGTGCGCACGTCCGGGCGGGAGGAGGTCCTGTCCGCGGTCCCCGACCGGCCCTCGATCATCGTGGCCACGCCCGGTGCCGAACCCGCGGCCGAGAACGGGTACGCGGCGGCCGTGCTCCTGGACGGATGGGCACTGCTCAACCGGTTGGACCTGCGGGCGTCGGAGGAGGCGCTGCGGCGCTGGCTGAACGCGTCGGCCCTGGTGCGGCCGGGCGGCACGGTGGTGGTGTCGGCCGACGCCGCGCTGCCGGTGGTGCAGTCGCTCGTGCGCTGGGACCCGGCGGGGTTCGCCGAACGGGAGCTGGCCGACCGGCGTGAGCTGGGTTTCCCCCCCGCGGTCACGATGGCCTCGGTCACCGGAGCCCCCGAGCACGTCCGTGAGCTGCTCGACCAGGTGGAACTGCCCGAGGGGACCGAGCTCCTCGGGCCGGTGCCCGTGGGCGCTCCGGTGGAGGAGACCGCGGAGGGGGTCCACCAGACCGAGCGCGCCCTGCTCCGGGTCCCCCGGGGCGGTGTCGGGGCGCTGGCCCGGTCGCTGAAGGTGGCCGCCTCGGCCCGCAGCGCCCGCCGTGACGAGCACCTGGCCCAGGTGCGAGTGGATCCGCTGCACGTGGTCTGAGCGCGCGGCCGGGCCCTTCCGGGACCGGAGCCCCGTCAGCTCCGGCCGTACCCGGCCCGGTACAGGTCACGGAGCAGCGAGACCTCGGCGCCGTGGTGGAAGACCTCCCGGTTCAGGTGCAGCACCAGCGCCACCATGGGGAAGTCCGCCCACCGGGGTGACTCGGCACCGCCCACGGGCGCGGCCATCGCCTCGTCGTCGAGTTCCTGCAGATGCCCGGACCAGGCCCGGTAGGCAGCGTGCAGGCGTGCCCGGGCGTCGGCGGCGCTCCCGGGCCAGTCGATCGTGTCCCGGGTCGCCGTCCGGTCGCCGAAGTGCCAGTTCACCCGGGTCTCCAGCACGTCCACGACGATGTGCCCGAGACGCCAGGCGATCGTGGTCACCGGAGGCGGGTCCGGCTCCGGCCCGTCCCCGTCGGGTGCGTGGCGTCCGTCGGGGAGCCGGCGCACCGTCCAGGCCCCGGCGACGGGCTCCCAGAGGTACTCCTGGTCGGTGAGGCCCTCCAGCCTCGGCCACAGGGAGTAGTCCCAGTAGAACTGGAGCTGCGCCAGCGTCTCCCCCGTCCAGTTCACCGCCATCAGGGTGACCTCCTCGTCGGTGTCCGTGCCTGGGCCAGCCCGCCCAGGACTCCGCTCCCCTCGGCGGACACCTCCTCGTCCGGATAGGGCCACCAGGTGACGTCCGCGACGCCGGGGTCCAGGAGCCGGAACGGGGCGAAGGCGGCCTCGGTGTCCGTGCGGGGGGCGGAGGAGGCGAGGGCGAGGTAGCCGCCGCCGCGCATCAGGGAGTGCAGTCCGCCGATCCAGGCGCAGGGGGTGTCGGCGGTGAGGGGGCGGGTGAGGAGGACGGCGAGGGGACGGTCGAGCTCCACCTGGCCGGAGGTGCGCAGACGGCGCAGGAGCGTGGCGGGGTCGGCCCCGTCGCCGGAGAGGACGGCGGTGTCGGAGCTGGAGAGGACACCCGCCGTCCCGTAGGGGGCGACGTGCACGACCGCGGCGTCGGGTCTGCGCTCCCGGACGCGCGCCCCCGTCCCGGGCACGGCGCACCCCCAGTCGACGAACTGGTCGACCCCGGCGTCGGCGCACAGGTAGTCGATGATCCTGCCGAGGAAACGCTCGTACAGGCGCGCGTGTTCGCCGTGGCGTGGATCGGGGAGCCGTGCGTCCGCCCGGCGGCCGAGGCCGACGACGTGTGGCCGCCGTCCGGGGAGCGGTACGGGGTCCGGCCGCTGGGAGGCGGCCGTGAGCGGGCCTGCCTTCGATCCTCGGACGTCCGTCACGATCACGCTCCCCCAGCCGGTCCGCTCGCGGGAGGCACGGCGCACGGGCTCACCGATCGGGATCGTCCGCAACGCGCCGTACCGTCAGGGCCCGATGCTACCCCCGGCAACGTGATCCGCCACACAGGGTCGGGTGATTTACGCCCCGCTTCTCCGTCTGGGCGGTATCGCGGCGCGCCCCGCGGCGGAGGACCCGCCACGGCCGCCCCCGCACCGTCTCAGAGCACGTTGCGCGGGTCCGGGACCGGCGCCAGCCGACCGTCGCAGTCGGCGTACTCCCACCCGGGCCCGCGCGCCACCAGGTCGGCGACCGCCCCGACCAGACGGTCGACGTGCTCGGTCGTGGTCCCCACGCCCAGGCTCGCCCGGACGGCCTGCGCGTGCCCCTCGGGGAGCAGGTACCGGGTCAGGGGGTGCGCGCAGAACAGACCGTCGCGCACGCCGATCCCGTACTCGGCGGACAGGGCGGCGGCCAGCAGCTCCGCGGGCAGTCCGTCCACGGTGAAGGACACGATGCCCACGCGCGTGTGGTCGGCGCCCCACAGGGACAGCTCGCGGACCCCGTCGATCCCGCCCAGACCGGCGCGCAGGCGCTCCAGCAGCGCGGACTCGCGAACGTGCAGGAGTTCCTGGGTGGCGGGGGTGAGAGTGTCGCAGGCCGCGGCCAGGGCGACGGCGCCCAGCACGTTGGGGCTGCCCGCCTCGTGGCGCGCGGGCAGGTCGTTCCACCGGACGTCGTGGTCGGTCACCAGCCGTGTGGCCCCTCCTCCCGACAGGTAGGGGGTGGCCTCGCGCAGCCAGTCGGCGCGCCCGGCCAGCACACCGGAGCCGAAGGGGGCGTAGAGCTTGTGCCCGGACAGGGCCACGTAGTCGGCGCCGGTCGCGGCGAGGCTGAAGGGCAGGTGCGGCACGTACTGGGCCGCGTCGACCACCACGCGGGCGCCCTCGGCGTGGGCCACCCGGACCAGGTCCTCGACCGGCCAGATCTCGCCGGTGACGTTGGAGGCGGCGGTCACGCACAACAGGGTGGGCCCCTCGGGGGCCTCCTCCAGGGCCGTCCGGGCGGAGGCGACCGCCGCCTCGGGGGACTCGGGCAGGGGAAGGCGCACGACCCGGCCCGCCCGGGAGGCGGGGTGCTCCCAGGGCAGGAGGCTGGCGTGGTGCTCGGACTCGAAGACGACCACGGTGCACCCCTGGGGCACGGAGCGCGCCAGCAGGTTGAGGGCGTCGGTGGTGCCGCGCACGAACACCACCGCGTCGGCGGGCTCGGTGCGCGTGCCCAGGAAGCGGGCGACGCTGCGGCGGGCGCGCTCGTAGGCGTCCGTGCTCACCTGGGAGTGGTGGCCCGCGCCGCGGTGCACGCTGGCGTAGTAGGGCAGGGCCGCCGACAGGGCGTCGGCCACGGAGGTCAGGCACGGGGCGCTGGCCGCGTAGTCGAAGTTGGCGTAGTCGACGTGCTCACCGGTGACGAGGGGGACTCCGGCGTCGGCGGTGACGACCGCGCACTCGGCGGATGCGGGTGAGCGCAGGGAGTGGATGTGATGGACCGTGGTCAAGGTGCACCTCTCTCGTGGGTCGGGGGACCCACGGGGCGCCTCACGGCGACATCGGCGGGGTCCGCGCTTGTCAGACACGGTCGTGTCGGGACCTGGTCCTCACCCGGGGCACCCCACCGCGGAAGGAGGGTTGCCGGCCAGCAAGCCGGGGCTTGACGCTGGCACTCGTGACCTGGCCAGAAAGGTAGCACAGACCCGGCGGACCGCACACCGGCGCGTCCGTGTGGAGGCGACCACAGCCCCGCTTGACACCCGGCACGGAGGCTGGGACATACTGGTCCCGCCTGCCCTCACGCCGCGGGTGTCCGGCTTCCCCCGGCCGCCCTCCAGGCGCGAGACTCCAGAGCATCGGAGTTTTCGCATGCCCGCGAGCGAGAGGTGTGTTTGCCTTGCACGGCGACGACCGCGTCCAGCAGCTTTTCCGCAACCCCAGGGTTGTCCTGATCTCCGGCTACGCCCGCCTTCCCGACACGGTGGCGAGCCACTCCCAGTACCAGCGGCTCGGTGTCGTGCTCGCCGTGGACACCGCCGACGACCGGATCGTCGCGGCGGACACCACACTCCTCACCGACCTGGCCAAGCAGTTCTTCCGCGCCCTCGTCGAGGGCGCCTCGGTGACCGAGGACATCGCCGAGATCGTCCGGCGGGTCCAGACGCGGTACGCGGGCCAGTCCGGCGCCGCCCTCACCACCGCGCTCCGCCGCTGCCTGGAGACCTACTACCAGCTGCGGGACGGCGACCAGCTGCCCGGTGACGCCGACGCCAAGGAGTGAGTGCCCCCGTGCCCGACACCAACACCGAACCCACCGCTCCCCTGCCGTTGGCCGGGGTGCGCGTGGCGGACCTGTCCCGCGTCCTCGCGGGGCCCTACGCCACGATGCTCCTCGCCGACATGGGCGCCGAGGTGGTCAAGGTCGAGCAGCCCGGCCGCGGGGACGACACCCGCGCCTGGGGCCCGCCCTGGGCGGGCGCCTCCGGTGACTCACCCGGGGAGTCCGCCTACTTCCTGTCGGTGAACCGCAACAAGCGCAGCCTCGCGGTGGACCTGAAGGACCCTGACGGCCTGGCCGCCGTCCAGGACCTGTGCGCCTCCTCCGACGTGGTGATCCAGAACTTCCGCCCCGGGGTCATCGACCGTCTGGGCCTGGGCTACGCCGACGTGAGCGCCCGCAACCCGGCGGTCGTGTACTGCTCCGTCAGCGGGTTCGGGCCCGAGCACGAGCCCGCCACGCGCCCCGGGTTCGACATCGTCGTGCAGGCCGAGAGCGGGCTGATGGCCGCCACCGGCCCGGCGGAGGGGCCGGCGAGCAAGGTGGGGGTGGCGCTCACCGACGTCCTCACCGGCCTCAACGCCGCCGTGGGCATCCTGGGCGCGCTGATGCGCGCGCGGGCCACGGGCCGGGGCGAGAACATCAACGTCTCGCTCATCAACTCGACCCTGTCCGGTCTGGTCAACCTCACCCAGCAGGCGCTGGTCACGGGGGTCGAGCCCGCGCGGGCGGGCAACGCGCACACCACGATCGTGCCCTACCAGGTCTTCCCGACGGCCGACGCCGACATCGTGGTCGCGGCGGGCAACGACGCCCTGTACCGGCGGCTGTGCGACGCCCTGGAACGGCCCGACCTGGCCGGGGACGCCCGTTACGCCACCAACCCCGGGCGGGTGGAGCACCGGGAGGAGCTGGTGGAGGAGCTGTCGCGCACCCTGCGCTCCCGCCCCGCCGACCACTGGATGGACGCGCTCGTGGCGGCCGGTGTCCCGGCCGGGCGGGTGCGCGGTGTGCTGGACGCGCTGCGCACGGCCGACGCCAGCGGGGACGACGTCCTGCGCACGGTGGAGCACCCCGTGATCGGACCGCTCGAACAGGTCCGCGCGGGTTTCCGGCTGGAGGGCACGGCCGCACCGATGACCGCCCCTCCCCTGCTCGGCCAGCACTCCCGGAGCCTGCTCGCCGAACTGGGCCTGGACGGGGGGCTCATCGACGCGATGGTCAAGCGCGGCGCGGTCCAGCAGCCCGACCTGCCCTGACCCACCCCGGCACGGCGCCGAGCCGTGCCCGACCGACACCGGAAGCACACGGCACACCACGAAGGGACATCCGACCATGAGCCAGACCCAGCGCAAACCCGCCGCCCCGGACCCCCGCGACTTCCTCGCGGTGGACGCCACACTCTCCGACACCGAGCGGGACGTCCGCGACGCGGTCCGCGCCTTCGCCTCCCGCGAACTGCTGCCGAACGTGGCCGAGTGGTTCGACGCGGGCACCCTGCCCGACCCCCGGGGCCTGGCCAGGGCCTTCGGTGACCTGGGGGTGCTGGGCATGCACCTGGAGGGCTACGGCTGCGGGGGCTCCAGCGCCGTCGCCTACGGTCTGGCCTGCCGCGAGCTGGAGGCGGTCGACTCCGGGCTGCGCAGCTTCGTGTCCGTCCAGGGCTCCCTGGCCATGGCGGCCATCCACAAGTTCGGCTCCGAGGAGCACAAGAGCGCGTGGCTGCCGCCGATGGCGGCGGGCGAGGCCATCGGCTGCTTCGGTCTGACCGAACCCGACTCCGGTTCCGACCCCGGCTCGATGCGCACCCGCGCGCGGCGGGACGGGTCCGACTGGGTCCTGAACGGCACCAAGATGTGGATCACCAACGGTTCGGTGGCCGACGTGGCCGTGGTCTGGGCCGCCACCGACGACGGCATCCGCGGTTTCCTGGTGCCCACGGACACGCCCGGCTTCACCGCCAACGTCATCCACAGGAAGCTGTCCCTGCGCGCCTCGATCACCTCCGAGCTGGTGCTGGAGGACGTGCGGCTGCCCGCCGACGCGCTCCTGCCCGGGTCGGGCGGGCTGGGGTCGCCGCTGTCGTGCCTGAACGAGGCCCGCTACGGGATCGTGTGGGGCGCGGCCGGGGCCGCCCGGGCCTGCTACGAGGCGGCGTTGGAGTACGCGACCACCCGCGAGCAGTTCGGCCGTCCCATCGGCGGGTTCCAGCTCACCCAGCGCAAGCTCGCCGACATGGTCGTGGACGTCAACCACGCCAACCTGACGGCGCTGCGGATCGGCCGCCTCAAGGACGAGGGGAACTGCCACCACAACCACGTCAGCTTCGGCAAGCTCTCGTGTGTGGCGGCCGCCCAGCGGGTGGCGAGCGCCGCGCGCTCCGTCCACGGCGCCAACGGCATCACCCTGGAGTACCCGGTGATGCGGCACATGGTGAACCTGGAGACGGTCGCCACCTACGAGGGCACCGAGGAGATCCACGCGTTGAGCATCGGACAGGCCGTGACGGGGGTCTCGGCGTTCCGCTGACGCGCGGGGCGGTCTCCCTGGTGCCGACAGTCCCCCGCAACCACCACAATGGGGAGCATCCGACTGAGGGAGTTGCCGAGATGGTGAACGAGCCGACGAAGCGGTTCGAGATGACGCGGGTGCGGCGAACCGCCAACGCCTTCGTCAGCGGCTTCGTCAAGTACGGGGTGTGCCCGCCCGACATGCACCTGCTGACGACGCGCGGACGCGCGTCCGGCTTCCTGCGGACCACCCCGGTCAGTGTGCTGGACAGCGACCGGGGCCGGTTCCTGGTGGCGCCCTACGGGGCGGTCGACTGGGTGCGCAACCTGCGCAAGGACGGGTTCGCGACCCTGCGCCAGGGCGGGTGGATCGAGCTGGCCAGCGTGCGTGAGCTCGGACCCGAGGAGTCGGCCCCCGTGCTCCGCGAGTACCTGGACCACCCGCGCGCGTTCGTCGTGGGACCGTACTTCGAGGCCCCGCCGGAGGCTCCGGACGAGGCCTTCGCGGCCGAGGCCGACCGCCACCCGGTGTTCGAGATCGTGCGGTCGACCACGATCCGCATCTGAGCGCCCGGACCGCCGGGGACCCGGGCCCCCTCCAGGCGGAGGGGGCCCGGGTCCCCGTCAGTTCCGGACGCGGTACACGTCGTAGACGCCGTCGACGCCGCGCACCGAGCGCAGGACGCTGCCCAGGTGGGCCGGGTCGGCCATCTCGAAGGTGAACCGGCTCTGCGCCACCCGGTCACGGCTGGTCTGGACCGTCGCCGACAGGATGTTGACGTGCTGGTCGGACAGCACACGGGTGATGTCCGACAGCAGCCGCGACCGGTCCAGCGCCTCCACCTGCAACGCCACCAGGAACATGGAGTCCTCGGTGGGCGACCACTCCACCCGCACCATGCGGTCGGTGTCCAGGGTCGCGGCGTTCACGCAGTCCTCGCGGTGCACCGAGACCCCGTTGCCGCGCGTCACGAAGCCGACGATGTCGTCGCCCGGCACCGGTGTGCAGCACTTGGACAGCCGGGCCCACACGTCGGCGTCGCCCTCCACGACCACGCCCGGGTTTCCGGGGTGGCGGCGGCGGGTGACGGCCTTCGTGGGCAGGGCCGACTCGGCGATGTCCTCGGCGTGGCTCTCCAGGCCGCCCAGGGAGTCGACGAGTTTGCTGACCACGCTCTGGGCGCTGACCTGGTGCTCGCCGACCGCCGCGTAGAGCGCGTCCACGTCCGGGTACCGCAGGTCCCGGGCCAGGGCGATGATCGCCTCACCGCTGAACAGGCGCTTGACCGGCAGCTCCTGTTTGCGCATGACCTTGGCGATGTCGTCCTTGCCCCGCTCGATCGCGGCCTCGCGGCGCTCCTTGGTGAACCAGTGCCGGATCTTGTTGCGGGCGCGGGCGCTCTTGACGAAGTTGAGCCAGTCACGGCTGGGGCCGGCGTCGGGGTCCTTGGAGGTGAGGATCTCGACCGTCTCGCCGTTGTGCAGCTCGCTCTCCAGCGGGACGAGGCGGCCGTTGATCCGGGCGCCCACCGTGCGGTGGCCGACCTCGGTGTGGACGGCGTAGGAGAAGTCGACGGCGGTGGCGCCCTGGGGCAGGGAGATGACGTCGCCCTGCGGGGTGAAGACGAACACCTCCTGCACCGACAGGTCGAAGCGCAGCGACTCCAGGAACTCGCCCGGGTCCTTGGTCTCCTGCTGCCAGTCGATGAGCTGGCGCAGCCACTGCATGTCGGAGGTGCCCTTGGCCTTGGGCTCCCCGCCCGAGCCCCGGTCCTCCTTGTACTTCCAGTGCGCGGCGATGCCGTACTCGGCGCGGCGGTGCATCGCGCGGGTGCGGATCTGGAGTTCGACCGGGTTGCCCGAGGGACCGATGACCGTCGTGTGCAACGACTGGTACATGTTGAACTTGGGCATCGCGATGTAGTCCTTGAACCGCCCGGGCACCGGGTTCCACCGCGCGTGGATGGTCCCCAGGGCCGCGTAGCAGTCGCGGACGCTGTCCACCAGGACCCGCACGGCGATGAGGTCGTAGATCTCGTCGAAGCCGCAGTTACGGGCGATCATCTTCTGGTAGATCGAGTAGTAGTGCTTGGGGCGGCCGCGCACGGTCGCCTTGAGCTTGGCCTCCCGGAGGTCGCCCGAGACCGCCTCGATGACCTCCTGGAGGTAGACGTCGCGGCGGGGGGCGCGCTCGGAGACCAGGCGGGCGATCTCGTCGAAGCGCTTGGGATAGAGGGTGGCGAAGGCCAGGTCCTCCAGCTCCCACTTGATGGTGTTCATACCCAGCCGGTGGGCGAGCGGGGCGAAGATCTCCAGGGTCTCGCGGGCCTTCTTCTCCCGCTTGGCCCGGGACGGCAGGTAGCGCAGGGTGCGCATGTTGTGCAGGCGGTCGCACAGCTTGATGACCAGGACGCGGATGTCGCGGGCCATGGCCACGACCATCTTGCGGACCGTCTCGGCCTGGGTGGCCTCGCCGTACTTGACCTTGTCCAGCTTGGTGACGCCGTCGACGAGCTCGGCGATCTCGTCGCCGAAGTCGGCGCGCAGCTCGTCGAGGGAGTACTCGGTGTCCTCGACGGTGTCGTGCAGCAGGGCGGCGGCCAGGGTGGCCTCCTGCATGCCCAGCTCGGCGAGGATGGTCGCGACGGCGAGCGGATGGGTGATGTAGGGGTCGCCGCTCTTGCGTTTCTGGTCGCGGTGGTGGTGTGCGGCCACCTCGTAGGCGCGCTCGATGAGCCGCACGTCCACCTTCGGATGGGTGGCGCGCACGGTCTTGATCAGTGGTTCGAGCACCGGGTTCATCGTCACTCCCCGCTGGGCGCCGAGTCGGGCGAGCCTTCTGCGGACTCGCACGGTGGAGGGCGTGGCGGAGCCGGGTGGCCCCTGGGGGCCGCCTGGGCCCGCCCCGGAGACGTCGGAGGGCGCCGCTTCGGTCGCGGCGCCCTCCGGGCGGTCTCCCTGTGGTCTGTGCGCGGCCGACGTACCGTTGCCGTCCGCGTGCCCTCCCGGCATGCCGGGGCGCCGCTCGCCCGTGGCCTCCGGCCGCTCGCCGCGGTCCGGTACCGCCCCGGTCGAAACCACTTCGCTTGGCATGCCTACCTCCCGCGGATCCACCCGGTCGCGTGGACGCCGTCGCCGACGTTCGCCCGGTGCACGTGCGTGTTGTCAGGGCCGGTCACTGGACGTGGCCGCCGCGGTACCTCTCCCACCAGTCTAGTGTCCGTGGTCCCACGTGATCGGAGACGCGGTACGGCGTCACTCCCAGGGCCACGCACCCAGCGCGGCACGGGTGCGGGTATGCGAGGGCCGCCGAACGCGTCACGTCCGGCGGTGGCGTCCCCGTGCGGGCGAGGTGCGGTGCGGACTGGGTCCTTCCGTCAACGCGGAGGGATTCGTCGCGCATTCCCGTGCGGGCGGGCACGCGCGTCGGGATTCCCCGGTCAGACCGTCAGGAGGCTGTGCAGCTCCACATCCGGCAGCTTCTCGCGTCCCTGGAGCGCGGAGAGTTCCATCAGGACGGAGAATCCCACGACCGTACCACCCGCCTTGCGCACGAGTTCCACCGCGGCCCTGCCGGTGCCGCCGGTGGCGAGCACGTCGTCGACGATGAGCACACGGCTGCCCGCGGGGATCGCGTCGGCGTGGATCTCCACGGTCGCGGTGCCGTACTCCAGATCATAGGCCTGCCCGATGGTCCGCGAGGGCAGTTTCCCGGCTTTGCGCGCGGGAACGAAGCCCGCGTCCAGCGCGAGCGCGACCGGAGCACCGAAGATGAAGCCGCGCGCCTCCAGGCCGAGCACGTGGTCCACACCCTCCGCCGAGAAGGGGCCGGCGAGCCCGTGGACGGTGGCGCCGAACGCCTCCCGGTCGTTGAGCAGCGGCGTGATGTCCTTGAACAGCACCCCGGGCTGCGGGAAGTCGGGCACGTCGCGAACGTGCGACCGGATCATGCCGAGGAGCGGTCCGGCGTCGGCGGTCGCGGGGTCGTGGGGCATGGGTGGTGGGACCTTCTCGTGCGGGGGCCGAACACGCCGGTACCGGCCCTGGTCGGGGCCGGTACCGGAGAGCGTGGGGCCGGTGTGGCCGTGGTCAGCTGTTGGGCTTGTCGTCGTCGCCGAAGTCGGGGCGGTCCTCCACCGGCGTGTCGTCGGCGGCGGGGGTGATGACCTCACCCACACCGGCCTTGAGCATGCGGATGCGGGTGCCCGGGGAGATCTCCAGCAGGACGTCCTGCTCGTGGACCTCCACGACGGTGGCGAAGATGCCCGCCTTGGTCATGACCTCGACACCGGGGACGAGCGCGTTCACCATCTGCTGCTCCTGCTGGCGGCGCTTCTGGTTCGGCCGCCAGAACAGCAGCCAGAACACCAGGAGGATCAGCGCGAACGGCAGAATCATGTTCAGGAGGCCCCCGGTGGGCTCTCCTTCGGCGGCGAGAGTGTAAATGCCCTGCACTGGGGCGTCCTTCCTGACGTTTCGTCGTGTGGCCGACCGTTGTCGGCTCGCAACCGCGACGACCACCTTCATCGTGCCGACCCGGACGTCGCGTCACGGACCGCACCCGCAGTCCATAACGCTTCGGACCGCCCATGCGTTCCGCCCGTGTCGAACGACACGCGGAGCCGTGGCCCCGAACGGCTGGATGTCTCCAGCTTACGTGGCGCTGGTCACCGTGGTCCCACGGTCAGGGATCGGTGGCGCAACGGTCGGATCGGGCCGTTGCGAGGGCCGGACGGTCGCGGTCACGGCGATCCGTTCACCTGGGCGCCGCCGGAGGACCCGTCCGCGGCGGCCGCTCCGAACGCGGCGTCGGGCGGCGGCGTCAGCCCCATGTGCGCCCACGCCTGCGGGGTCGCCACCCGCCCGCGCGGGGTGCGGGCCAGGAAACCGGAGCGGACCAGGAAGGGTTCGGCGACCACCTCGACCGTCTCGGCCTCCTCCCCCACCGACACAGCCAGCGTCGACAGGCCCACCGGCCCGCCGCGGAACCGGCGCAGGAGCACGTCGAGGATGGCGCGGTCGAGGCGGTCCATACCGAGCGCGTCGACCTCGTACAGCTCCAGGGCCGACCGGGCGGTGTCCAGGGAGAGCGTGCCGTCCCCGCGGACCTCGGCGTAGTCGCGGACGCGGCGCAGGAGGCGGTTGGCGATCCGGGGTGTGCCGCGCGAGCGACGGGCGATCTCACGGGCGGCGTCCTCCGCCAGGGGGGCGCCGAGCAGGCCCGCCGAGCGGTGGAGGATGAGTTCGAGCTCGTCGGGGGTGTAGAAGTCCATGTGCGCGGTGAACCCGAAGCGGTCGCGCAGCGGCGCGGGCAGCATGCCCGCCCTGGTGGTGGCCCCGACCAGGGTGAACGGAGCGATGTCGATCGGAATCGCGGTGGCGCCGGGCCCCTTGCCCACGACGACGTCGACCCGGAAGTCCTCCATGGCGACGTAGAGCATCTCCTCGGCCGGGCGGGCCATGCGGTGGATCTCGTCCAGGAAGAGGACCTCGCCCTCCTGGAGGGTGGACAGGACGGCCGCGAGGTCGCCGGAGCGTTCGATGGCCGGTCCTGAGGTGATGCGCAGGGGGGCGCCCATCTCGGCGGCGATGATCATGGCGAGGGTGGTCTTGCCCAGGCCGGGGCCGCCGGACATGAGGATGTGGTCGGGGGCCCGGTTGCGCCGCTGGGCTCCGCGCAGCACCAGGGAGAGCTGTTCGCGGACCCGCTCCTGGCCGACGAACTCGTCCAGCCCGCGCGGCCGCAGGGCGCCTTCGAGCTGGCGTTCGTCACCGTGGGCGTCGGGCGACACGGCGTCGCGTTCGTGCATGGGAGGGGCTCCTAGGCGCGGCTGAGTTTGCGCAGGGCGCTGCGCAGCAGGACGGAGACGTCGGCGGTGTCCTCGGCCTCGGCGGCGACCGCCGAGGCCGCGGCCTCGGCGTCCTTGGCCGACCAGCCGAGGTTGACCAGACCGGAGACGACCTGGCCGCGCCAGGCGCCGTTCGGTTCGGCGGCGCCGCTCGCGGCGGGCGGCGCGCCGTCGGCGAGGACGGGGGCGTCGAGCTTGCCGCGCAGTTCGAGGACGATGCGCTGGGCGCCCTTCTTGCCGATGCCCGGCACGCGGGTGAGCGCGGCGGTGTCCTCGGTGGCCACGGCGTGCCGCAGGCTCGACGGGCTGTGGACGGCGAGCATGGCCAGGGCCAGCCGCGGGCCGACGCCGGAGGCGGTCTGGAGCTGTTCGAAGAGCTGGCGCTCGTCCTCGTCGGCGAACCCGAAGAGGGTCAGGGAGTCCTCGCGGACGACGAGGCTGGTGGCGACGGTCCCGGTCTCGCCCACGTGGAGGCCGGAGAGGGCGGCGGGGGTGCAGCGCACGGTCATGCCGACCCCGCCGACGTCGATCACGGCGGTGTCCGCGCCGCGTGCGGCCACCCGGCCGGTGAGGAACGCGATCATCTCGTGCGGGCGCCGGGGCGCCCTTCTCCTTCCTGGGGGCGTGGGTCACCGCGCGCGGTTGCGGCGCGCCAGTTCCACCTTGCGGGCGAAGTCCTGTTTGGCCTGGGCGACCCTGGCGTCCGCGCCGCCCCGCCAGATGTGGCAGATGGCGAGCGCGACCGCGTCGGCCGCGTCGGCGGGTCTGGGGGGACCGTCGAGTCTGAGGATACGCGCCACCATGGTGCCGACCTGCGCCTTGTCGGCGCGGCCGCTGCCGGTGATGGCGGCCTTGGCCTCGCTGGGGGTGTGCAGGACCACGGGCAGGCCGCGGCGGGCGGCGCACAGCAGGGCGATGCCGCTGGCCTGGGCGGTGCCCATGACGGTGCTGAGGTTGTGCTGGGCGAAGACGCGCTCGACGGCGACGGCGTCGGGCTGGTGCCGGTCGATCCAGTCCTCGATGCCGCGTTCGACGGCGACCAGGCGCTGGGGGAGGTCGGTGTCGGCGCTGGTGCGGACGACGTCGGCGCCCAGGAGGGTGAGCGGTCGGCCGATGGATCCCTCGACGGCCCCGACGCCGCACCGGGTCAGTCCCGGGTCGATCCCCACCACGCGCACGCGTCCCACCCTCACCTTCTCGAACGTCCGTTCGCACCATGCTAGCGGCGGGCACCGTCAGACGGCGCCGCCCCGTGCGAGCGTGTCGGACTGAGCCTGGTGCCGGGCGGCACCCTTCCCGCCGACCCCCTTCCGGCCTTCCGCCCGGCGGGACCGGCGGCGGCGCGGGTGCGGTACCGCGCCGCCGCACCCCTGCCCCGCCACCGCCGCACTGTTCCTCGCATCGGCCGACTCCAGCCCCCACGGCCTGCGGCGGCGGATCGGCCCCACCCTGCGCCCGGGCCGGTTCGCCGCCATGGCCTGGCACCTGCCGCGGGGACACCGGCCCGCCGGAAAAGGGGTGGACGGCGTCCGATCCTCCTGCTAGATTCAACTCAAGTTGAGAAAAACTCAACTTGAGAACAACAGGAGTGCCCATGGAGACCGGCGGGACCCCACCGCACGACGACGGCGAACGCCGGTTCCTCGACGGCTACGACCCGCGCGCCTTCGCGCCAACGGCGGTCACCGTGGACGTCGCAGCCCTCACGATTCGGGCGGGGACACCGTGCGTCCTGCTGACGCGCCGCTCGGCGCCTCCGCAGCGCGGCTGGTGGGCCCTGCCGGGCGGGTTCGTCCGGGCGGTGGACGGGCCGGACGGACCCGCCGACCCCGACCTGCCCGACGCCGCCCTGCGCGTCCTGGCGGAGAAGACCGCGCTGCCCACCGAACTCCACCTGGAACAGCTGCGGACCTACGGCGCGCGCGACCGCGACCCGCGCATGCGCATCGTCTCGGTCGCCTACCTGCTCCTCGCCCCCGACCTGCCCGACCCCCACGTCGGCCGGGGCACCGACGCCGCGGAGTGGGTGCCCTGGAGCGAACTCGGGCACGGCGACGGCGCCCGGTCCGACCGCCCGCTGGCCTTCGACCACGCGCGGATCGTCGCCGACGCCGTCGAGCGCGCCCGCGCCAAGTTGGAGTACACCGCCCTGGCCACCGCGTTCCTGCCGCCCACCTTCACCATCACCGCGCTGCGCGAGGTGTACGAGGCGGTCTGGGGCACACGGCTGCACAGTGCGAACTTCCACCGCAAGATCCTCGCCACGCGCGGGTTCGTCGAGGACACCGGAGACCTCGCCGACCGCGGCGGATCCGGCGGCGGGCGGCGGCCCCGGCTCTACCGTGCGGGCGGCGCGGCCGTGCTCCATCCGCCCCTGCTCCGCGGCGCCCAGTGAACCGTTGACCGCCCCCCGCGCCCCGTCCCCGCGCCGTCACCGACCCCCGCCCCGGAAGGGCCAGCAGATGAGCACGGACCAGGAAGCCACCGCCCCCTTCGACGACGCGTTGCGCGCCCTCGCCCTGGCCGGGGACCCCACGGCCCTGTTCGGCCCGGTGCCCGAGAACGGCGGCGCCCCTCCCCCGGCGGCGACCGCGGAGTACCGCCGCCTGGCCCGCCTGGTCCACCCCGACCGCGCCCCGGAGGAGCGGACCGCCGAGGCCGCCGCCGCGTTCACCCGCCTCACCGAGAACTGGTCGCGCTACCGCGACCTGGTGGAGGGCGGCCTGGGCCTGGCCGACCTCACCCTGGTCACGAGGAAGCGCACCTACCACGTGCGGCGCGGTTCCGGCCCGCTGGCGCGCGGCGACATCGCCGATCTGCACGAGGTGCGCTACAAGGACGGCGGCGCGTGGCGCGACGCGGTCCTCAAACTGCCCCGGTCCCACCGCGACAACGACCTGGTCACGGCCGAGACGACGGCGCTGCGCAGGATCCGGGAGGAGGGCCGCGAGCGCTACCGCGCCTTCTACCCGGAGCTGGTCGAGCGGATCCGCCACCGCGACGCCGCGACCGGTGTCGAGCGGCACGGCAACGTCCTCGGTCGGCTCCGGGGCTTCCACAGCCTGGCGGACGTGCGCCGCGCCCACCCCGACGGGGTCGACCCGCGCGACGCGGCGTGGATGTGGCGGCGGTTGCTGGTCGCGCTCGGCAACGCCTCCCGCGCGGGGGTCGTGCACGGCGCGGTCGTACCGGAGCACGTGCTGGTCCACCCCGGGCTGCACGGCCTGGTGCTCATCGACTGGTGCTACTCGGTGACCCTCCACGCCGCGCGCACGGCACCGCACGTCCCGGCGATGGTCGCCCGCCGCGAGGACCTGTACCCGCCCGAGGTGCTCGACCGCAGGCCCGCCGTGCCCGCCACCGACGTCTTCATGGCGACCCGCTGCGTCGAGTACGTGACCGCGGGCCGCCTGCCCCGGCGGCTGCGCGCCTTCGCCCGCGGCTGCCGACTGCCCGCCCCCGAACGGCGGCCGGGCGACGGGCTCGTCCTGCTGGGCGAACTCGACCAGGCGCTGGAACGGGAGTTCGGCCCGCGCCGGTTCCGCCCCTTCCCCATGCCCGAGGCGTCCTGACCCCCGCGCCGCCCCCACCGAACACCGTCGACCCGACGAAGGAGACCCCCATGGGAAGCAGTAGCTGGTCCACCGACGCCTACCACGCCCGACAGGCCTACAACGCCTCCGTCGGCTCCAGCAGCTTCGGCTACACCGACCACGTGGCCTCGTCCAGGCCGCGCCACACCTGGAGGGTGCACGACTCGCTCGACCCCAGGGGCGTGACCGTGCGCGAGAGCCGCGACTCGGACGCCCACCCCAACTCGCTCGCCATCTCCGTGCTGTTCGACGTCACCGGGTCCATGGGCAGGGTCCCCCGGATCCTCCAGACGAAGCTGCCCGACCTGTTCGGCCTGCTGCTGCGCAAGGGGTACGTGGAGGACCCGCAGATCATGTTCGGCGCGATCGGGGACGCCACCTGCGACCGCGCACCGCTCCAGGTCGGCCAGTTCGAGTCCGGCAACGAACTGGAGGACGACCTGGGCAACATCCTGCTGGAGGGCGGGGGCGGCGGCCAGGCCACCGAGTCCTACGAGCTGGCCATGTACTTCATGGCCCGGCACACCGCGATGGACTGCCTGGACAAGCGCGGACGGCGCGGCTACCTGTTCCTCATCGGCGACGAGATGGCCTACGGGGCGGTCAAGTCCCGGGAGGTGCGCGAGGTGATCGGCGACGACGTCGGCGAGAACATCCCGTTCCCGGTGATCCTCGCCGAGCTGCGCCGCAGGTTCGAGGTCTTCTACATCATGCCGACCGGCAGCCACTACTTCCACGACGAGAGGGTCCGCGGGTTCTGGGACACCCACCTCGGCCAGAACGTCATCTACCTGGACGACCTGGACGCGGTGTCGGAGACCATCGCGGTCACCGTCGGTCTGGGGGAGGAGGCCATCGACCTCCAGGAGGGCCTGGACGACCTCGCCGAGGCGGGCTCCGGGGCCGGTGACGTGGTCGGCAGGGCACTGCGTCCGCTGTCGCGGGCGCGCGGGTCGGTCGTGGTCTCCCAGGCCCCGGACGGGCTCGCGGGCGGATCCGCCGAGCGTGGGGTGGACCGCCTGTGAGCGGGGGTCCCGACCGGTGGGCCGACGAGCACGCGGTCGTCGTCGACCTGGGGTTCGGCGACGCGGGCAAGGGCGTGACCGTCGACCTGCTGTGCGCGCGGCGGCGCTTCGGCGCCGTCGTGCGCGCCAACGGCGGCGCCCAGGCCGCGCACAACGTGGTCGCGCCCGACGGGCGGCACCACACGTTCGCGCAGTTCGGGGCGGGCACGCTCGCCCCGGGCGGCCCGGTGCCCACGCACCTGTCCCGGTTCGCGGTGGTGGACCCGTTCGCGCTGGCGGGCGAGGCACGGCACCTGGCGTCGCTGGGGGTGCCCGATCCGTTCGCCCTGCTGACGGTCGACCGCCGGGCGCTGGTCAGCACGCCCTGGCACCAGGCGGTCAACCGGGCGCGGGAGCGGGCGCGCGGTGCGGAGCGGCACGGGTCCTGCGGTATGGGGGTGGGCGAGACCGCGGCCTACGCGCTCGCCCGCCCCGGGGACGCCCCGACCGTCGGCGACTGCGCGCACCCGGCCCGGCTGCGGAGGAAACTGCTCCGGCTGGCGGAGTACCTCGCGGAGTACGCGGGTCGGGGCGAGGACTCCCCCGACGTCGAGGAGTGCCTGCTGACCTACCGGGCGTTCGCCGAGCAGGTGCGGCTGGTGGACGATCGGTACCTGCCCGGCCTGCTGGCCGCCTCCCCCGTGGTGTTCGAGGGGGCCCAGGGGGTGCTGCTGGACGAGTGGCACGGGTTCCATCCGCACACCACCTGGTCGACCACCACGACCGCCAACCCGCTCGCCCTGCTCGCCGAGGCCGGTCAGCGGGGGGCGGCGCGACGGGTCGGGGTGGTGCGGACCTACACCACACGGCACGGCGCGGGGCCGCTGGTCACCGAGGACCCGGTGCTCGGGGCGGCGCTCACCGAACGGCACAACGGGACCCACCCCTGGCAGGGCGCGTTCCGGGTGGGACACCTGGACCTGGTCGCGCACCGGTACGCGCTGGAGGCCACGGGGGGCGTCGACACCCTGGTGGTCACCCACGCCGACGCGCTCGACCGGATGCGGTCCGCGGCCGGGGCGGGGCCGCGCTGGTGCACGGGGTACACGGGCGCCGACGGCGCACCGCTGCGGATCTCCCCGGCGGCCGTCCCGGACCTGGAACGGCAAGAACGCCTCACCGCGGCGCTCACGGCGGCCCGCCCGGTGCTGGAGGCCGTGCCGGACGAACCGGTGGAGGCGATCGGCGGGGCGCTGGGGGTACCGGTCGGGGCGGTGTTCTCCGGACCGACCCGGGAGGACGCGGGCACGACGCGGGCACGCGAGCCGTGGGGCTGGAGCGGCGGACGGCGGAGCACTAGGGTGAGCGCATGACCTCCCTCAGTGACCCCCGTGTGCGCGCGTTCCTCCTCGAAGGCACCCGCACCGGCAAGCTCGCCTACACCGCCTCGGACGGCCGCCCCCTGGTCGCGCCGGTCTGGTTCACCGTCGAGGGCGACCAGATCGTCCTCAACACCGGGAGGACCTCGGCCAAGGGGCGGTCGATCCTGCGGGACCCCCGCGTGGCGCTCAGTGTGGACCTGGAACGTCCGCCGTACGCGTTCGTACAGGTGCAGGGGGTGGCCGAGGTGTCGGAGGACCCCGAGGAGCTGCTGCGGACGGCGACGGTGATCGGCGGCCGGTACATGGGTGAGGACCGGGCCGAGGAGTTCGGCCGCCGCAACGGGGTGCCGGGCGAGCTCGTGGTGCGGATCCGGCCCACGAAGGTCATCGCGGGCCTGGACGTGAGCGGGTGACCACGGGCCGGGGCACCGCGGCCGGGCGGGAGGTTGACCGTGCCGTCACGCCCGGAGTGGACGGATTGCTCCGGGAGGACGTCGCGGACCTGTTCGACGCCGAGGTGATGGGGGCCCTGCCGGACGTCGGTGTCCCGGACACCTCGGTGCGGGACTGGCAGTGGCTCCTCGACCTGGTGCTGGAGAGGGGCTGGCGGCACCGGTACTCCGAGGGCTCCGTCGTGACGGCCCTGCCGTCGGCGGCGGCCGTGCTGTCCCGCCTCCCCGGCTCCGGCTGCCCGGAGCTGCGCGTGTGGCCGACCGACGACGTGCTGGCGATCTTCCGCTTCAGGTCACCGGGGGAGATCGACTTCGACGTGGATCTGCGGGAGTTGCAGGGGCAGGAACGGCTGGACGTGTTCTGCGACCTCCTGTGCGCGATCGGGCGCCGACTGGGCAAACCGGTCCTGATGGGGTCCGAGGGCGGTGTCGACCACGACCATCCCGTCCTCGGGTACGACACCGCCGTCGACAGGGTCGTCCGACTGGTGGACCACGACACCCGCACGTGAGCGGCCCGGCTCCGCTGCCCCGCGTCCCCGCCCGCTGACGGCTCGGCGCCTCCCGACCGTTCCGGGGCGCTCCGGGCCGGAAACCGGGCTCAGCCCGGGCCGTGCTCGACGCGGCACTGCTCCACGACGTCCCCGAACCGTTCGGCGTCACCCTCGGTGGCCACGGCAGGTCGGCCGATGGCGGCGGACGCGCACCCGGGGACCCGGACCTCGTACACGCGTCGATCAGCCGACAACCGTGACTCCCCTGGCTCGGTGGGCCCTCACCGTAGGCACGCGACAGCGGCGCCGGCACGTCGTCAACGCCGCGTTCCGCCTCGTCGTGGCCGAAGGCATCGAGGGCCTGTCCCTGTGCAAGGTCGCCGCCGAGTCCCAGTTGAACATCGGCTCGGTCCGGCACTACTTCGACGGGCACGAGGACCTCCTCGCCGCCGCCGCAAAGGAGGCGGGCGACCGTATGGGCAGGCGACTCGCCCGCCATCCGGTGGAGGGTCTGCGCGGGCTGACCGGTGAGGCCGCGCTGGACGCGCTCCAGGCGCTGGCCGAGGAGGTGCTACCCGTGGACGAGGAGCGACGTGAGGAGTCGATCGTCGTCCTGGAACTCATCCTCGCCGCGCGTACCCGACCGGTGTTCAGGCCGATCTCCGAACGCATGGCGGCGGACCTCGGCCAGGTCGTCACCGACGCCCTCACCGCGCTCGGCGCCCGTGATCCCGAAGCCGGGGCGGCCCCAGGTCACCGCGCTCATCGGCGGGCTGACCATCGACACCGTCACCCCGCACGGGTCCCTCAGCGCGGAACGGCTCCGCGCCACCCTGCGCGCACACCTGGACATGCTCCTGGACCGGGAGGGACGGCGGTGAGGGGAACGCCCGCGCGCCCGCCCGACCCCCTGGAGCGGTGCCGCCCCCGTCGCCGCCGGCGAAGCAGCTCCACGGGATCGGCGCCCCCGGCTGGACAGGCACTCCAGCGGCCCGGGCGCACCCACCGGACCGCCCGCCCGACGTCCGTTCAGGGGCCGGTGAGTCCCATCATGGCCCCCAGGCGTGCCACGTGCTGGTCGAAGGCGGCCGTCCGGTTGCCCACGACACCGTCCAACTGGCCGAAGACCTCGAAGCCGATCCAGCCGTAGAGCCCGGCCCAGGCGCTGAGCGCGCGGGCCACCACCTCGTCCGGGCTGTCGAGGAACAGTTCGCGGACGATCGGGGTGGTCTCCAACGGCTCCGTGGCCGGAGGAAGTCCGCCACCCGTGCCGAGGGCGCCGTCGCGGTGGGCCTCCGCCACGATGCGGCCGAGCACCGCCGTGTCGCGGACGGCGGGGCCGACCGTGTCCTGCGGGGCCCGGTAACCGGGCACCGGTGAGCCGAACAGCAGCGCGTACTCGTGCGGGTGGTCCAGGGCCCACCCGCGCGCCGCGTGGCACGCGGCCTGCCATCGTCCGGTGAAGTCGGCCCTGTCCCGGGTGGCGTCGCCCTCCTCCACCGCCTGCCCGAGGGCGTTGTAGCCGTCGATGATCAGCGCCGTGAGCAGGTCGTCCTTGGAGGGGAAGTAGCGGTAGACGGCCGAGGAGGCCATGCCCAGCTCGCGGGCGACGGCGCGCAGCGACAGTCCCACGGCGCCCTCGGTGGCCAGGTGGCGGCGCGCGGCCTCGGTGATCTCCCGGGTCAGTTCGGCGCGGGCGCGTTCGCGGGCGGTCTGGCTGGCTCTCATGGAGGCAGCCTAACAGAACAGCGATCTTTTCCGAGAGCACTGCTCTTGACTCGCACCGCCGAAACAGAGAGCATTGCTCTCGAACGAGATCACTGATCTCCTATTCGTGCACGCGCACAGGAGCGGACGGACACACAACCATGGGACACCACGTCATCGTCGGAGCGGGCCAGATCGGAGCACCGCTGGCCGGTGCGCTCCACCGCAGGGGGCACCGGGTCACCCTGGTCAGCCGTTCCGGGCGGGGACCGCAGGAGGTCGAACGGATCGCGGTCGACGCCTCCGACCGGGCACGCCTGACCGAGATCGCCGACGGGGCCGACGTCCTCTACAACTGCGCGAACCCGCCCTACCACCGCTGGCCGCAGGACTGGCCGCCCCTGGCCACCGCGCTGCTGGGCGCCGCCCGGGACACCGGCGCCGACTACGTCCTGCTCGGCAACCTCTACGTGTACGCACCGCCGACGGGCCCCATGCGCGAGTCCGACCCCCTCGATCCGCCCGGCGCCAAGGCCCTGGCACGGGTCCGGATGTGGCGGGACGCCCTCACCGAGAGCGCGGCGGGCCGGGTCCGCGTGACCGAGGTCCGGTGCGGGGACTACTACGGGCCCGGATGCGCGGGCCAGTCGCACCTGGGCGAGCGGTTCGTTCCCCGCCTGCTCCGGGGCAGGGCGGCGAGCTTCCTCTACGACGCCGACCAGCCGCACACCTGGAGCTACGTCGGCGACGTGGTCGAAGCCCTGGTCACGGCGGGCACCGACCAGCGCTCCTTCGGGCGCGCCTGGCACGTGCCCTCCAACCCTCCGGTGAGCGCGCGTGACATGGCCGAGGGGATCGGGCGGATCGCCGGGCTGGACGCGGTCGACGTCAGCGTCATGCCGCGTTGGCTGGTACGGACCCTGGGTGCGGTCTCCCCGACCCTGCGCGAGATGGAGGAGATCCGCTACCAGTTCACCCGGCCCTTCGTCGCCGACTCCACGGACTTCCAGGAGACCTTCGGCCTGGCCCCCACCCCGCTGGAGACCGCCCTGAAGGAGACGGTGGAGTGGTGGCGGGGTCACCTGGACACGTGAGTGACCGCGTGGCCCCGACGGTGTGCCCGGTCCGGGACGCACGAACGCCGGTGGCCGCGCCCCCGCGGGGTGCGGCCACCGGCGTTCGTGGTCTCCGGGAGGTCCCTAGCCGATCTCCGCCATGACCTCGTCGGGGATGTCGGCGTTGGTGAAGACGTTCTGCACGTCGTCGGAGTCCTCCAGCGCGTCCACCACGCGCATCACCTTCTTGGCGGTCTCGGCGTCGACCGGGACCTCCATGGTGGGCAGCCAGTTGGTGTCGGCGGACTCGTAGTCGATCCCCGCCTCCTGGAGCGCCGTGCGCACCGCGACCATGTCGGTGGCCTCGGAGACGATCTCGAACGCCTCGCCGATGTCCTCGACCTCCTCGGCGCCCGCCTCCAGCACCGCCAGGGTCACGTCGTCCTCGGTCGTGCCCTCCTTCGGCACGATGACGACGCCCTTGCGGTTGAACAGGTAGGACACCGAACCGGCGTCCGCCATGTTCCCGCCGTTGCGGGTCACCGCCACGCGCACCTCGGAGGCGGCGCGGTTGCGGTTGTCGGTCAGGCACTCGACGAGCATCGCCACGCCGCCGGGCGCGTAGCCCTCGTACATGATGGTCTGCCACTCGGCACCGCCGGCCTCCTCACCGGAGCCGCGCTTGCGGGCACGCTCGATGTTGTCGAGCGGCACCGAGTTCTTGCGCGCCTTCTGGATGGCGTCGTAGAGCGTCGGGTTGCCTTCGGGGTCTCCACCACCGGTCCGCGCGGCCACCTCGATGTTCTTGATCAGCTTGGCGAAGAGCTTGCCGCGCTTGGCGTCGATGACGGCTTTCTTGTGCTTGGTGGTGGCCCACTTGGAGTGGCCGCTCATGCGTGTCCTTTCACGATGTCGACGAAGAGGCGGTGGATGCGCGCGTCGCCGGTCAGTTCGGGATGGAAGGACGTGGCCATCAGGCCGCCCTGTCGTACGGCGACGATCCTACCGGCCTCGTCGGGGCCGGGGACGCGACCGAGGACGGTCACCCCGGGCCCCACGGACTCCACCCAGGGAGCGCGGATGAACACCGCGTCGAAGGGGTCCTCGCACACACCGTCGATGGGGACCGACGCCTCGAACGACTCGGTCTGCCGGCCGAAGGCGTTGCGGCGTACCGTCATGTCGATGCCGCCGATCGTCTCCTGGCCGTCGATGCCGCCGAGCAGGCGGTCGGCCAGCATGATCATTCCGGCGCACGTGCCGTAGGCGGGCATCCCCGCCGCGACCCGCTTGCGCAGCGGCTCCAGCAGGCCGTAACGGACGGCCAGCTTGGACATGGTGGTGGACTCGCCCCCGGGGATGACCAGGGCGTCGACGGTGTCGAGCTGGTCGGGCCCGAGCACCTTGGCGGTCCGCACGTCCAACTGCTCCAGGACGCTCAGGTGCTCGGCGACGTCGCCCTGGAGGGCGAGGACACCGATGGTGGGTCTGGCGGTCAAGAACGGCCTCACTCGTCGTGTCATCGGTCGATACGCGGGCGCGGGTGGCGGGCGGACCCGCCACCCGGAGCCGGTCTACCAGCCCCGACCGGCGTAACGCTCGGAGTCGGCCAGGTCATCCAGGTTGATGCCGACCATCGCCTCGCCCAGGCCGCGGGACACCCGCGCGATGACGCCCGGGTCCTCGTAGTGCAGGGTGGCCTGCACGATGGCGTCGGCGCGCTTGGCCGGGTCGCCGGACTTGAAGATGCCCGAGCCGACGAACACGCTCTCGGCGCCCAGCTGGCGCATCAGGGCCGCGTCGGCCGGGGTGGCCACGCCGCCCGCGGAGAACAGCGGCACCGGGAGCTTGCCCAGGGTCGCGACCTCCTTGACGATCTCGTACGGGGCGCGCAGCTCCTTGGCGGCGCCGAACAGCTCCGCCTCGTCGAGCCCGCCCAGGCGGCGGATCTCGCCGCGGATCGACCGCATGTGGCGGGTGGCCTCGACGACGTTGCCGGTCCCGGCCTCGCCCTTGGAGCGGATCATCGCCGCGCCCTCGGCGATGCGGCGCAGCGCCTCACCCAGGTTGGTCGCCCCGCACACGAACGGGACGGTGAACGCCCACTTGTCGATGTGGTAGGCCTCGTCGGCCGGGGTGAGGACCTCGGACTCGTCGATGAAGTCGACGCCGAGGTGCTCCAGCACCTGGGCCTCGACGAGGTGGCCGATGCGGACCTTGGCCATGACCGGGATGGAGACGGCCTCGACGATGCCGTCGATCATGTCCGGGTCGGACATGCGGGCCACTCCGCCGTCCTTGCGGATGTCGGCGGGGACGCGCTCCAGGGCCATGACCGCGACGGCACCGGCGTCCTCGGCGATCTTGGCCTGCTCCGGGGTGACGACGTCCATGATGACGCCGTTCTTGAGCTGCTCGGCCATGCCTCGCTTGACGCGCTGCGTACCGACGGCGTTGTCGGTGGTGTTCGATGCGTTGGTGGCCACGGTGGTGGACTCCCGTCCCGTAGGTGTTGACAGCGTGGGTAGGGCCCGGAACGGCGGCGGCGGTCACGCGGGGGTCCGCGGATACCTCCGGCGCCGCGCACCCTGGGCCTACCGACACTCCATCGTAGTTCCTCCCCCTACCGACCACTTTGGCCAGATCGGTGTTTTCGCGGGTCGGCCCCTTACAGGGTGTCGGGTCCGGTCGACGGCGGAGGGATCGCCGGGGGTTCGTCGTCGATCTCGAAGAAGTCCGGAAGGGGCGCCGTACCCGCCAGGCGCAGGGCGCGCACGAGCCGGGACCGGCGGGCACGACGGGTGTCGGCCACGGCGTCGTTGTGGAAGGTGCGGGCCAGATGGACGCGCCGAGCCGCACCGGCCACCTCGGTCAGGTGGTCGTGGAGTCCCCCGGGCGCGCCGGACGACGGTTCGACGGCCGCGCGCAGCGCCCGCGACAGCGCGCTCTCGGCCAGTTCGCGCTGTGTCTGCGGTGCCCTGCGCGCGGCGGTGGCGGCGTCGGCGAGCGCCCGGGCGCGCTCGGGTGGCAGACCGTCGGCGGCGACCAGGTCCAGGACGGCGGAGCCCCGCCGCAGCAGCGCCGCGTCCAGGGCGGCTCGGGCCGTCTCCACACGGTGGTGGAGGCGGTCCAGCCGGGTGGCCCGCCACGACAGGTAGAACGCGGACAGCACCAGGGCCAGGACCGCCGCGGCCACCGCGGCGACGAACAGCACGTCCTCGACCAGGACCGATCACCCCACCCCGCGGCGCAGCAGCGCGGTGGCGCTGGGGCCGCTGTCCAGACGGACCCCCGCGGCGGGTGCGCCGCCGCACATCAGGACGGTCTCGTAGACGCGGACGACCTCGGCGGCGACGGTCTCCCAGTCGTAGGCGCGTACGGCACGGCGGGCGGCGGTGCCCAGCTCGGCGCGGCGGGCGGGGTCGTCCAGGAGCGCTCCGGCCCGTTCGGCGAGGTGGACGGCGTCACCGACGCGGAAGAGCTCACCCGCCGCACCGCCGTCCAGGACGGCGGCGAAGGCGGGGATGTCGCTGGCGACGATCGCCGCCCCGGCCGACATCGCCTCGGTGAGGACGATCCCGAAGCTCTCGCCGCCCAGGTTGGGCGCGCAGAACACGTCGGCGGAATGGTAGGCGCGCGCCTTGTCGGCGTCGTCGAGCCGCCCGAGGAGGACGACGCGGTCGCGCAGGTGTGCGGGAACCGACTCCAGGGCGGGCCCGGCGTCGCCCGGACCGGCCACCAGGACCCGCAGCCCGGGACGCTCGGGCGCGAGCAGGGTGAAGGCCTCCAACAGGGTGGCCAGACCCTTGCGCGGTTCGTCGAGGCGGCCGAGGAAGGCGAGGGAACCGCCGGCACCGGGCCAGCCCGGCAGCGGTGCGGCACGGGCGAAGCGGCGCACGGCCACGCCGTTGGGGATGAGCACGGCGTCCCCGCCCAGGTGTTCGACCAGCGTGCGCCGTGCCGCCTCGGAGACGGCCACGCGCGCGTTGATCTTCTCCATGGCCGAACGCAGCGCCCCCGACCCCGCCGACATCGCCCGGGAGCGCGGGTTGCTGGTGTGGAAGGTGGCGACCATGGGGCCGTCGGCGGCCCAGCACGACAGGAGGGAGACGCTGGGCGCCGAGGGTTCGTGGACGTGCAGCACGTCGAAGGCGCCGTCGTCGATCCACCGGCGCACCCGCGCGGCGGTACGCGGCCCGAAGCTGACGCGTGCCACCGAACCGTTGTAGGGCACGGGCACCGGGCGGCCCGCCGGTACCAGGTGGTCCGGCAGGTCGGTGCCGGGCTCCCCGACCGGGGCCAGCACCGACACCTCGTGGCCCATGCCGGTCAGCGCGTCGGCCAGGTCGCCGACGTGCTGCTGCACCCCGCCCGGGACGTCCCAGGCGTAGGGGCAGACCAGGCCGACACGCATGCCCACGGTCACGCGCCCCGTTCGAGGCGCCGGAGCGCCTCCGCCCGCTCCCGCTCCAGGCGGTCGGCCTCGTGGTCGGCGCTGAACACGGTCTGGAGCATGTGCCAGTCCTCCGGATGGGCGGCGATCTCACTCTGGAAGACGCGGGCCAGCTCCTGGGTGGTGGCCCGGATCCGTTGACTGCGTGTGCTGCCGGGGGCGACGGGGATCTCGTCGTGGACGCGGATGTTCCAGTACGGGCCGTCGTACCAGAGGGAGACGGGCATCAGTGCGGCGCCGGTGTTGAGGGCCAGGGCCGCGGGTCCGGACGGCATACGCGTCCGCTCCCCGAAGAACTCCACCTCGGGCCCGCCGCCGCCGATGTCGCGGTCGGCCAGCAGGCACACCAGTCCCCCAGCGCGCAGCCGCCGCGCCAGGGTCCCGACGGTGTCCTTGCCGCCGGTCAGCGGCAGGACCTCCATGCCCAGGGACTCGCGGTAGGCGGTGAAGCGCCGGAAGAGCCGTTCCGGGCGCAGCCGCTGGGCGACCGTGGTCAGCCGATGGCCGCGCATGGTGATCCAGGCTCCGGCGTGGTCCCAGTTGCCCATGTGCGGCAGGGCGGCGATGACACCGCGACCGGAGCCCAGGTTGCGCTCCAACGCCTCGACCCCGCTGTGCCGGGTGTGCGCGAGCACGTGGTCGCGGTCCATCGCGGGCAGGCGGAACATCTCGTAGTAGTAGCGCATGTACGAGCGCATCCCGGCACGGGAGAGCGCGCGTAGCTGCGCGTCGGTGGCCTCGGGGCCGAGCAGGCGGCGCAGGTTGCGTTCGAGTCCCCGGGTCCCCCCGTCGTGGCCGCGCCAGGCGTGGTCGGCCATCCGCTCGAACACCGCGCGGCCGACGCGTTCGGGTGAGCGCCGCACCATCGTCCAACCGGCCGAGTAGGCCAGGTCGGCCATGCGTTCGTCCACGTCGTGCTTCCTCGTCCTCCCCGGGGGCGGTTCAGGCCCCGCTGCCCGCGCCGTCGCTGTCGACCGCCCGGGAGCCCTCGTCGATCTCGTTCAGGCGTGCGCGGGTCTCCACGAGCCGCTGGAGCACGGTCAGCAGCGTCATGCCCGCGAGCAGCCACAGACCGCCCGCCAGGACGTAGGGGACGCCGAACCCGCCGACGCCGGCGGCGACCAGGATGATGATGAGCCGCTCGGTCCGCTCGGCCATGCCCACGTCGCAGTTGACGCCGAGCCCCTCGGCCCTGGCCTTGATGTAGGAGACCATGAACCCGGTGATGAGGCAGAAGAGGGTGACCCCCGCGAGCAGGGTCTCGTCGCCCTCCCCGATGAACCACCACAGGAGCCCGGCGAGGATGGCGGCGTCGGCCACCCGGTCGAGGCTGGAGTCGAGGAAGGCGCCGAACGAGCTGGCGCTGTCGTTGGCCCGGGCGACCGCGCCGTCGAGCATGTCGAAGAGCGCGAAGACGGTGATGACGACCGAGCCGGCGTAGAGCTCACCGCGGGGGTAGAAGTACAGGGCGCTGGCGACGACCCCCACGGTTCCGATGATGGTGACGATGTTCGGCGTGAGGCCGATCCGGGCCAGGCTCCGACCGAGCGGAGTGGTGACCCGGGAGATCATGGGGCGAAGGATTCTCAGCATGTCTTCTTGTGATGGTAGGGCGGGAACGGTCCCGGGGGTGGGATCCGCGCCCGGCGGGGGTGGCGCGCCGCCCGGTCGTCGGTGCGGGCGACGCGAAGCGGCCCGGACTCAGCCCCCGGGCCAGTGCTCGGCCAACTTCCGGCGGGTCTGCTCCAACATCTCGGGCAGGATCTTGGTGTGGCCGATGACCGGCATGAAGTTGGTGTCGCCTCCCCAGCGGGGGACGATGTGCTGGTGCAGGTGGGCCGCGATCCCGGCACCGGCCACGGTACCGAGGTTCATGCCGACGTTGAACCCCTGCGGCCCGTACGCGTCGGTGAGCGCGCGGATCCCGGCCTGGGTCAGGGCGGCGACCTCGGCGGTCTCGTCCTCGTCCAGGGCGGTGTACTCGGACACGTGGCGGTAGGGGCACACGAGCAGGTGTCCGCTGTTGTAGGGGTAGAGGTTGAGCACGACGAAGGCGGTCTTGCCGCGTGCGACCACGAGCCCGTCGGCGTCGTCGAGCCCGGGCGCCGCGCAGAAGGGGCAGCCGTCCTCGGGGCCCGACCCGGTGGGCTTCCCCTCGCCCTTGATGTAGGCCATGCGGTGCGGCGTCCACAGCCGCTCCCACCCGTCCGGGGTTCCGGTCCCCGCACCGGGGGGGTTGGGCGGTCCGCTCGTGGGGCCGTTCTCGACACCGCTCATCGGCTTTCCGGGGCGGGTGCCCCCGGTCTCGTACCGGGGAGGGAGCCCCTACCTCCTTCACGTCTTCGGTGTGGTCCTGCGCCCCCAGCATAGGAGCACGGCGGGCGAACCGTGGCGGCCACCGCAGGGGGTTCGCCGTTCGGGCGCCGGCGGGGTGCTGCACGACAAGGCGAGCCGCGTAGCGAGGAACGAGCGACAGGCGAAGCCGAGAAGGAAGCAACCCGCCTCTCAGGCGCCCGAACCCGGTCCGAAGCGCAGCGCAGGACCAAGGCAGACACCACTCGGGCGCCGACGGGGTGCTTCGAGTGGGCACCGCGCCGCAGGCGTCCGTTGAGGGCGGTGGCGGGCGACGGGCGGGCGAGGCGAGCCGCGTAGCGAGGAACGAGCGACAGGCGAAGCCGAGGAGGAAGCAACCCGCCTCCCGGGCGCCCGAACCCGGTCCGAAGCGCAGCGCAGGACCGCTGTCAGCACTGTTCCGCCAGTCCCAGGAGGGTGCGCAGGTGGCGCGGCGGCGGGGAACCGTGCGCGAGCATGGCGTCGTGGCGCTCGCGCACGGTGGCCCCGGGCCGGGCGGCGGCGAGGTCACGGGCGATCTCGGCGACCTCGGTGTAGCCGACGTAGTAGGTCGACAGCTGGGCGCTGGTGAGCTGGGCCCGGCGCCACTTGCCGACCGCCTCCCCCTCCTCCTGGTGGCCGCGCTCGGTGAGCAGGGCGATCGCCTCGGCCTCGGTGATGTCCCCGGTGTGCGTCCGCACGTCCAGGACGGCGTTGAGGACCGCGCGGAGCCGCATCTTGAGCTGGATCAGCCGCAGGGCCAGGTTGTCGCGGCGCACGGCCTCACCGGTGCCGTCGGCCCAACCGCGGCCCGCGAGCACCTCCTCGGTGTAGACCGCCCACCCCTCGACGAACGTGCCGCTCCACAGGGCGTTGCGGACCCGCGTCCCCCCGTCGTGGCGCGCGGCGTGCGCGAGTTGCAGCGCGTGGCCCGGGACGGCCTCGTGCACCATGAGGTTGCGCAGCATCGTGCCGTTGTACTCGCGGAAGAACGAGTCCTGGCGCGACCTCGACCAGTCCCCGGGCGGCGGGGCCACCGCGACGAGGGTGGCAAGGTCCCGGGCGTTCGGGTCCAGCGGCCCGGGCGGGTCGCAGTAGGCCACGGCCACACCGCGCCGGGACTCGGGCATCGGGATGATCCGGACCGGGTCGTCGTACACGGTGACCAGGTCCAGTTCGCGGACGCGGTCCCACAGGTGGGCCAGCGCGTCGGCGCAGGCCGGTCGGATCCCGTCGGCGTCCGTGGCGGTGGCGTCGGCCAGTCCCGCGAGCACCTCGGCGACCTGGCCGGAGCGGCGGGGGCGCCCCTCGTACTCGGCGGCGGCCTCGGCGATGGCCTCCTCCGTGGCGAGCAGGTCGCTCTCCGCGCGCACCAACAGCGCGTCGGGGGACAGTTCGGAGTCCAGCGTGTACCAGAGCTGGGCGGCGAAGTCGCGTGCGCCGAGTCGGGGGTCGGCGGTGGCGGTCTCGGCGCGGCCGCCGAGCCAGTGGCCGTACGCCTCGACCGCGGCGAGGGCGGCCTCACGCGCGGGATCGACCCGGGAGGCCAGCGAGGGCTCCCGGGAGAGCAGGGACGAGATCCCGTCCGTGAGCAGCGTACGGGCACCGCCGAGTTGGGCCAGGGCGGTCTCCACGTGGACGCGTGGCATGCCCGGCCCGTCGGAGAGCCGCGTGCGGGCGGTGTCGAGGTAGTCGGGCAGCGCGGCACAGCGCGCGGCGATCGCCTCCAGGCGCTCGGGAACCGGCAGTGAGTCACGGTCCAGCAGCGCGTGGACGGCCTCCCCCGGCGAGTGGAGCAGGGGGTTCCAGGTGCGCGGACGCAGCTCGGCGGTGTGCCACAGGTCCGCGCTGACCTTGGCGCGCAGGATCTCCAGGTCGACCAGGTCGCCCCCGGGGATCAGGTCGCCGTCGATCTCGTCCAGTGACCCCAGGGCGTCGGTGAGCACGGCGATCCGCCGCGCGTCGGCCTCGGCGGAGTGGTCGGACAGCCGATCCGCTCCACGGGCCTCACCCAGCTCCAGCGCCCATTCGGGCGCGTCCTCCAGGAGGGCGTCGAGCACCCGCTCGGCCACCTGTCGGAACCGCTGTGTCATCGCCTCGGCGTCGGGCTGGGAGGGAGAACTCATCCCCCCATGATGCCAGCACGGACGCCCGGTCCCCGCCGTGCGGGAACCGGGCCGTGCTCTGTGCGGGACCCCGGCCCGGGACTAGCGCCAGGAGTTCTGGCCGCCAGTGGAGGTGGGCTGTCCTGCCGCGCCCTCGGGGTCCCCCACCGTGATGGCGTGCTCGACGAGGGTGATGAGCGTCGACTTGGTGGAGGCCCTGTCGCGGGCGTCCACCTGGACGATGGGGATCTCGGGGCTGAGCGTCAGCGCGTCCCGAACCTCGTCCGCGGCGTGGGGGTAGTACCCGTCGAACCCGTTGATCGCCACGATGAAGGGCAGACGCGCCTCCTCGAAGTAGTCGATCGCGGGGAAGCAGTCCGCCAGGCGACGGGTGTCCACCAGGACGACGGCGCCGATGGCGCCCTTGACGAGGTCGTCCCACATGAACCAGAACCGGTGCTGTCCGGGGGTGCCGAACAGGTACAGGATCAGGTCGGAGTCGAGGGAGACACGGCCGAAGTCCATCGCCACGGTGGTGGTCTGCTTGTCCGGCGTCTTGGCGAGGTCGTCGACCCCGACGCTGGCGCTGGTCATCACCGCTTCGGTGGTCAGCGGCACGATCTCGGAGACGGAGCCAACGAATGTCGTCTTCCCGACACCGAAGCCCCCGGCGACGACGATCTTGACCGACGTCATCGCGTTCCCCCCAGCACCGCCTTCCTCGGCTGGGCTAGAGCTTGCGAAGTCCACTGAGCACCCTTTCAAGCAGGTTGGTGTTGGGACGGGCGTCGTTGTTCAGCGAAGACCTGATCTGGACCAGTCCCTGCTCGGACATGTCCGCCACAAGCACCCGCGCCACACCGAGCGGCATCCGCAAGAGGGCGGAGATCTCCGCCACGGAGCGCCACTCCCGGCACAGGTCGCTGATCGCCTGCCACTCGGGCGTCAGCGTCCCAGACTCGTTACGGGCCGCCGCCGTCGCCGAGATCAGCGCCTCCAGGGGAAGCTGCGACTTCGGCTTGGTACGGCCTTTGGTCACGGCGTAGGGGCGGACCAGTGAACTGGGCGCGCTCCCCGCCGCGGGTCGTTGTTCGTACGGTTGTTGGATTGGTCGGGGAACATCTCCGCCGCCCGGAACAGACGGGATCCCTCCGGTGGAGGGACCGCCCGGCTGTTGTCCGAACCACGAGGCGCTCCCGGCATCTCTACTGTGAGGTGCCACCACTTCCTCCTGTCGGTGGTGGATCAGTGGATTCCCGAGGTGCGCGCCGTTGGTGTCAGCGCCCGCCCCGCCCGCTCGACGAGCAGGGTCATCTCGTACGCGACCAGACCCAGATCACTCTCGGCCGCTGCCAGCACCGCCAGGCAGGAACCGTCGCTGATGGCCATGATGAGCATCAGCCCCCGTTCCATCTCCACGACGGTCTGGGCGACCGCTCCGCCTTCGAACACCCGGGACGCTCCCTGCGTCAGGCTGGAGAGGCCGGAGGCGATGGCCGCCAGCTGGTCCGCCCTGTCCGTCGGGAAGCCCGCCGACGACGCCAACGGAAGGCCGTCAGAGGAGACGACGATCGCGTGGGCCACATCGGGAACCCGGTCGGCAAAGTCAGTGATCAACCAGTTGAGCTCATTGACCTGTCGACTCATCTGATCTCCTGTCCAAGTTCGCCGGCTGGTCTCACCGCACTGCTACCGCCGGCACGGCATGTGACAGCACTGTTCCTGCGTCCTGCCCGGTCCCGCCTGAGGGGACGGTCACCGGGGGTCTGGTGTTCGACTCTCGTCAAGCGCTGGGTGTAGCCCGTCCGAGAAGCTCGGTAGATGCTATTGCATCCGGCTTCCACAAATAAGGGGGACCCCGTCCCGCCACGTTCCACTGAGGTCATCCCTCCGTCGAGCCCTCACCCAGCTGGTTCCGCCCGTCCCGGACGCCCTTCTGGAATCCCGTGAAGCGGTTGCGGACACGGTCCGCGCTACGCGTGGGCATCTGCTTGAAGTTCTCCGGTCGAGGAGCGGTCCCCGGGACAAGGTTTGCCTTGGGAACTCGTTTTGGCAAGCCCGAGGTGGTCAGACCCCCGGCGAGCGGCTCCGCGGCGGTGCGGGCGGCCTTCCATCCGCGGTCGGCGGCGGACTGCCACTCGCCCTCCGAAGCGGCACCCTGTTTGCCCTGGTCAGACTGGTCGGAGCGGGCAGGTCGCTCGGGTCGGGCGGGCCGCTCGGAGGGGGCGGCCCGGTCGGCGTCGACCTGCCGGATCGGGCCGGTCTCGGTGGAGTCCACCGTCGGACCGCCGCTGCGGCGCTTGAACCAGTTGGACTCGATGGCGTCGAAGATCGGCAGCGAGTCGGAACCCTCGCCCGCCGGGGTCGGCGGCACGACGGTGTTGTTCGGCCCCTGGGATCCCCCGTAACGGCGGGACAGGTACGCGGTCGACCCGTACCCCTCGCGGGAGTCCGATCCGCCCGTACGCCAGTTCCCGGTGTCGTTGGACGACGGTGCGGCGGGGCGCTCGGGCTCCGGCGTGTGCGAGGTCAAGTCCGGGGAGACCGCCGGGAAGGACTCGGTGTCGTCGCCCGACGGCGCCGCGGGACGCTCGTGGCCACCGGTGGTGTCCCAACCGGAGGCGGCGCGGCCGTCCGCCGCGGCCGGGGAGTTGCCGAAGAAGTCCTGAACGTGGTCGTCGGGGCGGCCGTGGCTGCCCGTGTCGGCCGGACGGCTGAACGCTCCGGTGTCCGTGGGGCGGCTGAACGCTCCGGTGTCCGTCGGACGGGAGAACGCTCCGGTGTCCGTCGGACGGGAGAACGCTCCGGTGTCCGTGGGGCGGCTGAAGGCCCCGGTGTCCGTCGGACGGCCGAACGAACCGGTGTCCGTCGAACGGCCCGGGGTACCGTCCCCGAACACCGACCCGGTGCCGTCCCCGGAACGGGGAGCGGGGTCGAAGAGGCTGCGCCCGGTGCCTCCCGGGCGGTTCTCCTCCTCGTCGGAGACGTCGTAGGGGTCGACCACCGGCTGGGTACCGCCCGGGTCGGAACCGTTCGACCCGGTCGTCCCGGCACCCCTGGTCGGCTCGAACAGCGAGCCGGAGCCCGAACCGTTCGTGCCCTGGCCGGTGTCCCACAGGTCCTGACCGCTCGGCGGGTGCTCGTCGCCGCGGCTGCCGCCGGGCTGGCGCTTGGGCAGGCCCAGGGCGCTGAGATCGGACCCGGACTCCTGGGTCTGCCAGGGGTCGCCGGGCTCGGCGGGCGCGGGGCTGGAGGCGAAGGCCGCCTCGGCCTCGGCGTAGGTGTTGGGCGCCCCCGCGGACAGCTCGGGGCGGGACTCGGCCCCGCCGACGGCGTGCTGGCCCTCGACCGGGGTGATCAGCAGGTCCGCCGGGAAGATGATGCGGGCGGTGGTCCCGCCGCCGTGCGCCTCCGCGAGACTGAGCCGGACGCCGTGGCGGTGGGCCAGGCGCGAGACCACGAACAGGCCCATGCGGCGCGAGACCGCGACGTCGATGACGGGCGGGGCCGCCAGGCGGGCGTTGATCGCCGCCAGGTCCTCGGGGGCCATACCGATACCGCTGTCGGTGACGTCGACCTGGACGCCGCCGCCGGCCAGGCTCTTGGCGCTGACCAGGACCTCGGTGTCGTGCGGGGAGAACGACGTGGCGTTCTCCACCAGCTCGGCGACCAGGTGGATGACGTCGTTGACCGGACGGCCGAGCACCGAGATGTGGGAGGGGGCGCGCACGTTGACGCGCTCGTACTGCTCGACCTCGGAGACGGCGCCGCGCAGGACGTCGACCAGCGGGACCGGCTGGGCCCACTTGCGGGTGTTGTCCTGGCCGGACAGAACCAGCAGGTTCTCGTTGTTGCGGCGCATACGCGTCGCCAGGTGGTCCAGCTGGAACAGGTCGGAGAGTCGGTCGGCGTCCTGCTCGGACTGCTCCAGACCGTCGATCAGGCGCAGCTGCCGTTCCACCAGGGTCTGGCTTCGACGGGAGAGGTTGACGAACATCGCGTTGACGTTGCTGCGCAGGGCGGCCTCGTCGGAGGCCAGTGTCAGGGCCACGCGGTGGACGTCGTCGAAGGCGCGGGCCACCTCGCCGATCTCGTCGTGGGTGTCGACCTCGATCGGCGTGACGCGGACGTCGGGGGCGCTGCCCGCCTCCTGCATCCGGTTGATCGCCTCGGGCAGGTCGCGGTCGGCGATGCGGCGGGCGCCGTCCTCCAGGGTGCGCAGCGGGCGCACCAGGGAGCGGACCACGAGCGAGGTCAGGACGAACACCGCGAGGAGCACCAGCGCGACGACGACCAGGTCGGTGATCGTGCGCATCAGGGCCGCGTTGCCCAGCTCGTCGGCGTCCTCCGCGATCGCGCTGGCGATCTCGGTCTCGACCGTCTGGAGGAGGTCGAGCGCGGTGTCGGCGATCTCCTGGTAGTCCTCGGGACCGTCGTTGGAGGTCACACCGGTCAGGGGGTCGTTGCGTTCCGCGCGGTACATCACGCGCATACGCATCGTGGAGACCTGGCTGACCTCCAGGCCGGTGAAGTTCTCGTCGAAGACCGCGCGCTGCTCGGGCGAGGCGGCCTGGACAAAGTTGGAGATCTCGTTCTCGTACCGCGCGCGGCTCGACTCGATCGCCTCGGCGATACCGCCGGTCATCGTGTTGCGCGAGAGCGAGTGGCTCATCAGCGCGGTCTCGTAGGAGAGCTGGTCACGCGCGCTGGAGAGGGCGGTGAGGGCCCGCACGGCCTCGCGGAGGTCGGTGTCGGAGCTCTGGTCGGCCATGGTCTGGTTGAACTCGCGCAGCGACCGGGAGACCGTGCGGTAGTTCGTGACCACCGGCAGGACGGTCACACGGGTCTCATCGACCTCGGTACGCAGCGAGTCCAGGCTCTCCAGCTGGCTGCGCATGGTCTCAAGACGGGTCTGCGCGAGGCTGCCGTCCATGTCGCCCATCGCGGAGAGGTCCGCCATGAGGCTGGTCTGGAGCTCGCGGGAGGCGTCCCGCTCCTCCTCCAGCCGCTGGCGCAGCCCGTCGGAGCGGCGCGTGGGGTCGGGGTCGTCGGAGATGTAGACCGCGCTGGCCGAGCGTTCCCGGCCCAGCTGGTTGGCCAGCTCCACGATGGCGATACCGACGTTGGCGCGGTCCTCGATGTGCGCGTGGGTGATGGTCGTGTCCGTGGACTCGTAGACCCTCAGACCACCGAGCGCGAGGGCCACGGCTGTGGGGATGACGATGAGGGCCACCAGTCGGGAGCGCACCCGCCAGTTACGTGGCCGCCACCAGTCGGCTCTGCGCCGGGGCGCGGCATCGGCATGTTCGGCCTGCGCTGCCTCGCTCTGCGCATTGGCCCCGCTTGCTGTCGCTCGTGTCGACACGGACCCTCGCAACCTTTCGTGTCACCGCCTCGAACGGCTGTTGAACCCAGGGACTGGCCACTCCTGACCGAAGAGGCCCTCGGATGGGATCGGATCAGACCATGCGGCCCGCCGGATCAGGAAGCGGTGGGAGTTTGGGGAAGATGTGAAGACTGTCCGCCGGACTCGCCTGGGAGGGGAGGAGCCGCCCACCTAACAAGATCCTTAGGTGCGCGTGCGGTGGATAGCGTATCAATGGGCGTGAAGGACTCGCTTCGACCGTTTGATGGCCTTCGACGGGATCATCCACGTGCATCCGGACCCATCCTGCCTCGCCCGTCGACATTTTGACCAACTTCCCAGGTCATCGCTGCTGTCCGAAAACCCCGATTCAGGCCGGGTAACTATTTGGACACGCCCTCACTGCTCCATCACGACCGACCCGACACGACATCGTGACATGACGTATATGCAGGTCCGAGAAGGAGCTGACGACACGCTCCCACGGGGGTCCCGCATCATGCACGTTCGGTACCGGCCTCCGAACCGAGCGTCCCGACGTCGGCCGACGCGCCTTTTCGGTCAACACCGTTCTCGCATGGGGCGCCTCTCCCCCCTCCTCTCCCCGATGGCTCGGGGGGCGGTGAAGCTGTGACGGAAGGGAAGGAGGAGGCGGGCGGGTCCAGGGGAACGGCACCGGCCACGCGTCGGCCGTTCCGGTCGCGCAGGGCCGGGCGGTGGCGGCGACCGGGCACCCGCGCACGGGTGCGCCGACCCGCCCCCGCGGTCACGGGCCCCGCCGGCGTCAGACCAGCGAGCCGACCCGGAGCTCGAACCCGCCCAGCGCGCCGGTCTGCACGTTCAGCTCGTCGTCAGGTTCCAGGGGACCGGTGTCCAGGCACAGCAGGGCGCGCAGCCGACCGGGCACGGAGGCGAACCAGGCGTCCTCCGGCCAGGCTGCCGCCCGGCCCCGGGACTCGTCGTCGACGAAGGCGGAGAACTCCTGTGCGACCCCGGCCCCGTCGTCCATGACCTCGTCCCGGCTCACCAGGTTCGGGCCGAGGGTCAACTGGAGGGGCGTCCCGGACCCGTCGAGCCACAGGCACGCCATGGTGAAGGCCGTCGCGGGCCCCTCCGCGCCCGAGATCGCGGCCAGGCCGACGCGCGCCGTCCGGGCGGCGGCCACCACACCGTCGTCCACGCCGCGGACCAGGTCCGGGGAGATCTCGGTCCCGGTGTCGCCGAAGCGCACCCGGACGGGGTCGTCGGGAACCAGCGGCGCGCACATCCGGGCCTCTGGCTCGAAGATGATCTCCACGGGGTCGTCCACGGCGCGGGCGCGGGCGCGGGCCATCGCCTCCGCCCCGGCGTCCAGCAGCGCGGCCAGGTCGTCGGTCACGGGGCAGCCGAGGACGTCACCGTCGTCCAGGGCGCCCAGACGCGCGGCACCGCCGCTCGGGGACAGGTAGGTCACCCACTCCAACGTCGATCCTCCTCATCGGGGCGGGGCCGTGTCTCCGGGGGCCTTCGCCCCGGGCCCGCCCGCCCTCCACCACCCTTGACGGACGCCTGTGGCGCGGTCCCGTCGGGCCCCCGCCGGGGCCCGGACTACACGGCGGCGACCGGACTGTGCTCCTTGCCGGTTCCCGCGCAGCCCCGGCACGGCTCCTCCACGCGTCGCCACACGATGACGCCGTTGCCGTCCCGGTGCGGTTGTTCGGGCCGCCACCACCCCGTCCCCGAGCAGAAGCGGCAGTCGACGCCGCTCCGCTCGCACCAGCCGCATGAGGTTATCGCGCACCGGGTGTGTGTCGGTTCCCGCGTCGGGTCCATGCGCTCCCACCGTCTCCCCGCGAAATCGCGACCAGCCTCGCACAGCGGCGGTGCGCGCGTCCACCCGTGATATCGACGAACGGGCGGGTCAGAGCCGGTCCGGGCGGGGGCGGGGGGTCGGTGGGCGATGGTTTCGGAGGGCTCAGGCCGAGTCGCGCACCACCAGTTCGGTGTCCAGGACGATCGACTCTGCCCCGCCCGTGCGGGGGATGACGACGTCGACCAGCAGCCGGGCCATCTCCTGGCCCATGCGCTCCGTGGGCTGGCGCACGGTGGTCAGCGGGGGTTCGCAGTGCTGGGCCACGAGCGTGTCGTCGAAGCCGACCACGGCCACGTCCTCGGGGACGCGCACGCCGCGCTCGCGCAGGACGCGCAGGGCGCCCACGGCCATCAGGTCGGAGGCGGCGAACACCGCGTCGATGCCCGCACCCCTCTCCAGCAGGCGCTCCATCGCCCGCGCTCCCCCGTCGACGCTGAAGTCCCCGGCGGTCACGAGCCGTTCGTCGACGCCGAGCCCGGTCTCCTCCACCACCTGGCGGTATCCGGCCAGGCGGTCCACGCCCGCCGCCATGTCCTGGGGGCCGGCGATGGTGGCGATCCGGCGTCTGCCGATGTCGAACAGGTGCCGGACCGCCGAGCGGGCACCGCCCGTGTTGTCCACGTCGACGAAGACGCCGCCGGTCCGGTCCGCGGCGTGCGGCTGGCCGCCGTGCACCACGGGTACGCCCGCCTCCTCCAACCGGCGCGGCAGGGGATCGTCGCGGTGCAGGGACACCAGCAGCGCCCCGTCCACGTGGGAGCCGCTGAGGTAGTCGCCGATCTTCTTGTGCTCGTCCTCGGTCCGGGCGGTGGTGAGCAGGAGCTGGAGGTCGCGCTCGTGCAGGACGGAGCTGACCCCGCGGATGACGTCGGCGAAGTAGGGGTCGGTGAACAACCGGTCGCGGTGCTCGGAGACCACCAGCGCGACGGTGTCGGTGCGCCGGGTGACCAGGGTGCGGGCGGCCTGGTTGGGGGTGTAGCCCAGGTCCGCGATCGCGTTGTGCACGGCCTCGCGGGTGCGCGGGCTCACCTGGGACGAACCGTTGATCACCCGTGAGACGGTGCCGCGGCCGACACCGGCGCGCTCCGCCACCATCTCCAGGGTCGGACGCCGCCGACCGCCACCGCTTCTGGCCACTTCACTGCTCCCTCTGGGATCGATTCGTCGCACCCGCCCCCGCCGCGACTGAGCGCGCACGGGGGCGGCGGACGCGGTGCACGGTCCGGTCGGGCCGTGTCACCGGGTCGGTACGCGGCCCTCCCGTGCCAGCCGCGCGTACCACAGGCCGCTGTCCTTGACCAGGCGTTCCTGGGTGGCGTAGTCGACGCGCACGAGTCCGAACCTGCGGGAGTATCCCCACGCCCACTCGAAATTATCCAGCAGGGACCAGGCGAAGTATCCGCGCAGGGGCACGCCCGAGCGTACGGCCTCCAGGGCGGCGCGCACATGCCCCTCGTAGTAGTCGACGCGGTCGGTGTCGTGGATCCGCCCGTCGTCGGTGACGCTGTCCTCGTAGGCGCACCCGTTCTCGGTGACGTACAGGTCGATCCCGCCGCTCTCGGCGGCCAGCCGCCGCAGGACGTCGTACAGGCCGCTGGGGTCGACCTCCCATCCCATGTGGGTGACCGGCAGGCCCTGGGAGACGTGCACCTCGTCGGGGGTGGCCCCGACCCACGCACCGCCCTGGCCGCCGACGGCGTCCGGGTCCAGCCCCTTGGGTGAGGCCGCGACCCACTCCGGCATGTAGTAGTTGACGCCGAGGAAGTCGAGCGGGGCCGCGATGACCGCGGGATCGGCGTCGGCGACGAAGGAGAAGTCGGTGATGTCGGCCAGGTCCGCGATCACGTCGGCGGGGTAGGCGCCCCGGAACAGGGGGTCGGTGAAGATCCGGTTGCGCACGCCGTCGGCCCGGCGGGCGGCGCGCACGTCCTCGGCGGTCGCGCCGTGGGGCCGGATCACCGCCTGGTTGTGGGCGAGGCCGACCCGTGCGCGGTGGCCGGTCGAGCGCAGGGCCTCGGTCGCCAGGCCGTGGCCCAGGAGCAGGTGGTGGGCGGCGGTGAGCGCGGCGACCGCGTCGCGCTGGCCCGGGGCGTGCTCGCCGATGTGGTGGCCGAGGAAGGACGCGCACCAGGGTTCGTTGAGCGTCATCCAGTGCTCGACGCGGTCGCCGAGCGCGTCCGCGACGACCCGCGCGTAGTCGGCGAAGCGCAGTGCCGTGTCGCGGTTCGGCCAGCCGCCCGCGTCCTGGAGCGGCTGGGGCAGGTCCCAGTGGTAGAGGGTGGCCCACGGCTGGATCCCGGCCTCCAGCAGCGCGTCCACGAGGCGGTCGTAGAAGTCGAGTCCCGCCTGGTTGACCTGTCCCGAGCCCTCGGGGAGGACGCGCGGCCAGGCGACGGAGAAGCGGTACGCGCCGAGGTTGAGCCGGCGCATGAGGGCGACGTCCTCGGGGTAGCGGTGGTAGTGGTCGACGGCCGGTTCACCGGTGTCGCCGCCCAGGACGTTGCCCGGGGTGGCGCAGAAGGTGTCCCAGATGCTGGCGCCGCGGCCGTCGGCGGTGGTGGCACCCTCGATCTGGAACGAGGCGGTGGCGGCCCCCCACAGGAAGCCTTCGGGGAACTGTCCGTGGTCGGTCACGATGGGCACGCACCTTCCGTGGTGGGATGTATGGGAGCGCTCCCACAACCGAAGCAGAACGCCCGCTCGACTGTCAACGAACGGCAGGTACGGCGAGACCCAACCGTTACGGCCGCCCACCGGTGTCCCCGACCGCGCCGGGCGGAGCGCTCCGCCCGGCGCTCCCCCTCAGCCGGTCTCCTCGGGCCCCAGCGGGATGACCACGCCCTCCCACCGCCGCTCCATGAACGCGCGGGCCTCCTCGCTGTGCAGGAGCTCGTCCAGGCGGAGCAGGTCGGGGTCGGCGGCGTCCTCGGTGCGCGCGACCAGGCCGTTGGCGTAGGGGTTGCCCTCGGTGGGCTCCCAGGCGAGCACGTTCGCCGTCTCCGGGAGGTCGGCCTCCAGGGCGTAGTTGCCGTTGACCACGGCGGCGTCCAGATCCGGCAGCGACCTGGGCAGCTGTGCCGCCTCCACCGGGACCAGCTCGACCGCCGCCCCCTCCCCCGCCTCCACGTCGTCCAGCGTCGGCGTGGGACCGGCGTCGTCGGCCAGGACGATCACGTCCTCCGCCGCGAGCAGGTCCAGCGCCCGGCCCATGTTGGAGGTGTCGTTGGGCAGCCCGATCCGCGCGTCCGCCGGCAGGGCCGCCAGGTCGGAGACCTCCTGGGAGTAGATCCCGAACGCCTCCAGGTGCACGTCCGACAGGTAGCTCAGGCCGACCTCCGGGTTGCCCGCCAGGTACTCCTCCAGGAACGGCAGCGTCTGGTAGTAGTTGGCGTCCAGCTCGCCCTCGGCCAGCGCCGCGTTGGGCTGGTTGTAGTCGGTGAAGACCACCACATCCAGGGACAGCCCCGCGTCGGCCGCCAGTTCCTCGCCGACGAACTGCAGGATCTCGGCGTGCGGCACCGGCGTCGCGCCGACCCTCAGCGTGGTCAGCCCCTCGCCCGTGCCCCCGCTCTCCTCCTCGGCGCGTTCACTGGGACTCCCACAGGCCGCGAGCAGCGCCACCGCCACCCCGGCGGCCGCGCCCGCACGCGCCTTCGTGCTCCCTACCATCACCGTCTCCCTTCCCACGGGACGTGGACACCTCTGCGGGGGGGAGGAGGGGGGGTCGGGGGCTCGGGGACGGGGCCGGCCGTCAGCGCCGCGAGAGGCGGCGCACCACCAGGTCGCCCAGGCTCTGGCAGGCCTGCACGATGACCACGAGCAGGATGACCGTCGCCCACAGGTAGTGGTCGTTGAAGCGCTGGTAGCCCTCGCGGATGGCCAGGTCGCCCAGGCCCCCTCCGCCGATCGCACCGGCCATCGCGGAGTAGGAGATGAGGGTGACCACGGTCATCACCAGACCGGCGACCAGCCCCGGCAGGGCCTCGGGCAGCAGCACCTTGCCCACGATGGTGAGTTTGCGGGTGCCCATGGCGTGCGCGGCCTCGACCACCTCCCGGTCCACCTCGCGCAGGGCCGTCTCCACCAGGCGGGCGAAGAAGGGGATCGCGCCGATGGTCAGGGGGACGACCGCGGCCGTGGGCCCCAGGCTCGTGCCGACCAGGAAACGGGTGAGGGAGAGCACCGCGACCATGAGGACGATGAACGGCACGGAGCGGCCGATGTTGACCACGGCACCGAGTACGGCGCGCACCGCCGGGGCCGGGGTCAGACCGCCGCGGTCGGTCGCCACGAGGAGCACGCCCAGGGGCAGACCGAACAGGGCGCTGAAGAGGGTCGCCCACCACACCATGTAGAGCGTGTCCATCGTGGCCAGCCACAGGTTCGGCCACATCTGGGGCCAGTCCCGGACGAAGGCGACCACGGCGTCCCACGCGCCCGTCGGTTCGGCCGTCGGGGCGAGGGCCAGGGCGGAGTCGATCACTTTCCGGCCTCCTCGACCAGCAGACCGTGTTCGGACAGGAAGGTGAGCGCCTCGGCGCGGCGGGCACCGCGCACGTCGACGCTCAGGCGGCCCACGGACTGGCCCGCCACCCGCTCGACGCCGCCGCCGCGGATGTTGGCGTCGACGTCGAAGCGGCGGGTCAGCTCGGACATCAGCGGCTCGTCGAAGGAGCGCGGGTAGGTGACGACCACGGTGTCGGGACCGCCGCCCGCGGGGATGGGGAACAGGGAGCGCGCCAGGAGGGAGCCCGGCGTCCCGATGAGGTCGAGGACCCGGCCGGACTCGAGGAACGCGCCGCCCTCCATGATGGCCGCGGAGTCGCAGATCCGCTTGATCACGTCCATCTCGTGGGTGATCAGGAGGATGGTCAGCCCCAGCTCGTCGCGCAGGCGGCCGAGCAGGGCGAGGATCGACTCGGTGGTGGCCGGGTCCAGGGCCGAGGTGGCCTCGTCGCTGAGCAGGACCTTGGGCGCCGAGGCCAGGGCGCGGGCGATGCCCACGCGCTGCTTCTGCCCCCCTGACAGCTGGGAGGGGTAGGCCCGCGCCTTGTCGCCCAGTCCGACCAGCTCCAGGAGTTCCCCGACACGGGCACGGCGGCGGGCGCGGTCCACACCGGCGACCTCCAGCGGGAAGCCGACGTTGCCCGCGACCGTGCGCGAGGACAGCAGGGCGAAGTGCTGGTGGACCATACCGATCCCCCGGCGGGCGGCCCGCAGGCGGGCGCCGCGCAGCGAGGTCAGCTCCTGGCCGTCGACCGCGACCGTTCCCGAGTCGGGGCGCTCCAGGAGGTTCACCGAGCGCAGCAGGGTGCTCTTTCCCGCGCCGCTCTGCCCGACGACCCCGTAGATCTCCCCGGACCCGACACGCAGGTCGACGCCGTTGAGGGCTCTCACCCGGTGTTTGTTCAACCGGTAGGCCTTGTGCAGGCCCACTGCGTCAATCACGGTCTTCCCATCGACGTCTCAGCGGTGGTGTCTCGGCGCCCGCGGGGATCGCCCGGGGCCGGACTCAGCGCGGTTTCGACGCCCGCGTCCGAGCGTACGGAGGGCCCGGGGTCGCGCGGAGGCGACGCGCCGGAGCGCGCGGGAGCCGTCTCCGGACCAACTCAACCACGTGCGGGTGGGTCCGATCAGCGCATTCCTTGTCCATCATCAGGTTATTTTGACCACATCGCGTATTTTGGGATGTGGTGGCTTGACCCCTTCTTTTCCGGATCCGCACGGTCGGGCCTACACTCATGACGATCCCGTGACTCTCGCCGCGGCTGTTCCACGTGTGCGAGGGCCCGGCCCGGGCGGTCCCCACACCCGCTCCGGGACACACGAGCAGCAGCGCCCGACGCTCCCGGCCACGGAGAACGCGCGGGCCCGAGGAGCGATCACACCGTGCAGCCCGACGATCCGATCCGCGGGGACGGCACCTCCCGCGCGTCCGGGGACGACCCCTTCACCGACTTCTGGGCGCCGGACCCGCGTGCGTGGACGTGGCACGACGTACTGGCCGACCTCCTGCCCCGCTCCGCCGGGTCCGGCCCCGTCGCCCGCCCCGCCCGCGCCGCGGCTGGCGCCCTGAGCGTCGCCCTGACCGCCCTCCTGGTGGCCGTGCCCCAGAGCGCGGGCGCGACCGTCGCGCCGCGCGAGCCGGAGGACATGGACAGCCTGCGCTCCCGCGCCGAGGCGCTCACCGAGGAGTTCCAGGGTGAGCTGCGGGACATGGAGGCGGTCATGGAGGAGGCCGAGGACGCCGAGGCCCGCGCCGAGACCTCGCGCGAGGAGGTGGAGGCCGCCCAGTCGGAGGTGCGGTCGCTGGCCGTGGCCACCTACACCGCCAACGGGATCGACCCCTCGATGTCGCTGTTCGTCGACTCCGACCCGGAGGAGATCATCGACCGCGCGGTGCTCATCGACTACCTGTCCTCCACCCACGAGGACCTGATCGGCCAGCTGGAGCAGGCGCTGGAGCGCGACGAGGCCGCGCAGGCCACCGCGCAGGAGGAGTTGGAGCAGGTCGAGGAGGACCTGGACGAACTGGAGGACCGCCGGCGCGAGGTGCAGCGCATGATCGCCGACCACCCCAACCAGCCGATGGAGCCGCCGGACAACATCACCCCCCGTACGCGACAGATGCGCGAAGAGGTCCTCGCCCGCTTCGGCGAGGGGCGGGACGTCGGCGGCTACGGCTGTTACCGAGCGAGCGGCGGGTGGGTGGTCGGCGAACACCCCAAGGGCCGGGCCTGCGACTTCATGGTCGACGGCAACGGCCAGATGCCCTCGGAGAACCAGGTCCAGCGCGGGTACGAGATCGCCGAGTGGGCGAAGGAGAACGCCGAGGACTTCGGGATCATGTACATCATCTACCGCCAGGAGATCTGGGACATCCGGCGCGGCAACGAGGGCTGGCGCCCCATGTCCGACCGCGGCAGTGTGACCGAGAACCACTTCGACCACGTGCACATCTCGATGTTCTGAGGCGTGCTGGAACGGGTCGGGGTGCCACGTGTGCCCCCCGCCCGGCCGTGGATCCGGCACGGCCGCCGGAGGGCCGTGAGCCGCGCCGGCGTCCGGAGGAGGATCCACCGGCCCGTCCGGAACGGCGCGACGGGATGCACCGAACGCGGGCGGGACCGGTACCGTCACCACGGGGCCGCGGGCCGACGGCCCGGGTGCGCGATTCCATGAGCGCCGGGAGCGGCACACCCTCGCCCCACACCTGGCGGGCCCGCGGGGGTGGCGCGACCCGGGTGACCGGGGCGCCCGACACCGCGTCGCGTTCCGGTGGCCGGAACCGGCCACCCGCACGCAGGGAACGCCCGATCCCACGTGAGCGACACGAATCGGTGACGATTCACCCACCTGTCCGGTATCCCGCCTGCCACCCGGGTACCCACCGCAGCTAGGATGCAACACGTCCCGGCCCTGGCCTGCGGGGACGACCGTGCCACATCCGACCCCGGAGCACGGCCCGGCACCAGGGGCCTCCTCACGACACCGGGGATCCTCCGTTCCGCGCCATCCGTCCTCGCCCACGGGTCGGCACGATCGGGCGGCTCACCCCCGCGGTTCCACGGTCACCGCCCCACACTTTCGGCGGCCCGGGACCGCGGCGGACCCGCGAACCCAGCGGCGCTCTCGGGCGCCACCGACACAGCACACCACCGGGCGAGGGGAGCCATGAGCGAAAACGGACCTTACAACCAGCCACCCCAGAACCCCTACGGTGGCGGGGAACACGGGGCCCAGCCGCCCTACGGCCAGCCCCAGCCTCCTCAGGGCGGGCCCTACGGCGACCCCGGTACCGGTGGCCAGCCCGGCTTCGGCCCCGGTTACCCCGGTGGCGAGCAGCCGATGTACGGGGGCGCCCAGCCGCCCTACGGCCCCGGTGGGCCGGGTGGGCCGGGTGGGCCGGGCTTCGTTCCGCCCCAGCCCCCCAAGAGCGGCGGCAAGGCCGGCCTGTGGGTGGTCATCGTGGGCGGCGTCGTGATCGTCGTCCTGGTGATCGCGGTACTGGTCACGGTCATGACCAACGGCTCCCCCACACCCCCTCCGAACACCGATCCGTCCGAGGCCGCCGGGGAGAGCACCGACCCGACCGGTGGGCCCGCCCCCGACCCGAACGCCGGGCCGGCCGGTGAACCGCCCTACGGGGTTCCCACCGAGCCGTGCGCGGCCTTCACCGAGCAGGTGCACGCCGACTTCCTGCTCACCGAGGAGGGCGAGAAGTCCGTCCAGGACGCCACCTCCCGGTGCTCCAGCACGCTGGCCGAGGCCCCGGAGGGCAACAACTCCGAGGACTACGCCTCCCTGCGCCTGACCTACTCGGTGCCGTTCTCGGCCTCCGACTCCGTCGAGCAGGCCACCGAGGACTTCGGCTCGGCCGTGGAGGACGTCACCGGAGCGACCGACTACTCGCTCTACATCGCGGACGGCGTCGAGGACAACCGCGAGGTCGACCTCGGCGACCAGGCGCAGTACGTCGTCACCCGCTACGACTACGTGGGTGACGAGGTTCCCCAGGCCGTCCTGCTGATCCGTTCCGCCAACCTCAACATCCGGATCGAGTACCAGGTCAGCCCGTCGTTCCTCTCCGAGGGAGACACCGAGGACCTGGTGCTGCCGGACAACACCGAGGACATCATGCTCAACGTCGGCGCCGAGGCGCTCGCCCTCGTGGGCAGCTGATCCCGTCCCGGACACGGCAGGGGGCCGCGGCGACCGGCCGCGGCCCCCTGTCCTCTGTGCGCTCGTCACCTCGCGTCGGGGCTCGGTGCGTGGAGAACCGGGTTCTTCGTCCTCGCTTCCGCCCGGCTCGTTCCTCGCCGGCGGCTCGGCTCCTCCCGCAGAACCCGGTACGCCCCTCACTGCCCGTGCGGCCTCACAAGCGCGCTAGGGCAGGTCGGCGCGCACCCGCGCGGCCGCCTCGACCATGTTGCGCAGGGCCTGTTCGGTCTCGGCGTACCCGCGCGTCTTCAGGCCGCAGTCCGGGTTGACCCACAGGCCGCCCGCGTCGATGTGCGCGACCGCCAGGCGCAGCGACTCCTCGATCTCCTCCACGGAGGGCACCCGCGGCGAGTGGATGTCGTACACACCCGGGCCGATCCCCCGCTTGTAACCGCGGCGGCCGAGGTCCTCCACCAGCTCCATCCGCGAACGCGCCGCCTCGACGCTGGTGACGTCGGCGTCGAGCGCCTCGATCCCACCGACGATCAGGCCGAACTCGGAGTAGCACATGTGCGTGTGGATGGTCGTGGTCGGCGCGACCCCGGAGGTGGCCAGTCGGAACGAGCCCACGGCCCAGTCCAGGTAGGCCCCCCGCAGCTCCTCACGCAGCGGCAGCAGCTCCCGCAGCGCCGCCTCGTCCACCTGGATGTGGCGGATGCCCGCACGCTCCAGGTCGGCGATCTCGTCCCGCAGGGCGAGTGCGACCTGTCGGGCGGTGTCGCCCAGCGGCTGGTCGGTGCGCACGAACGACCAGGCGAGCATGGTCACCGGGCCGGTCAGCATGCCCTTGACCGGTTTCCGGGTGCGTGACTGGGCGTAGGTGATCCACCCGACCGTCATCGGCTCGGGACGCGAGACGTCCCCGTACAGGATCGGGGGACGCACACAGCGCGAACCGTAGGACTGCACCCACCCGTTCTCCGTGGTGGCGTAGCCCCGCAGCTGCTCGGCGAAGTACTGCACCATGTCGTTGCGCTCGGGCTCACCGTGGACGAGCACGTCCAGACCGATCTCCTCCTGGAGCGCGATCACACGGTCGATCTCCTCGCGGAGGATCCGGTGGTAGTCCTCCTCTCCCAGATCGCCCCTGCGGTGGGCGGCGCGCGCCCGCCGCAGCTCGGCGGTCTGGGGGAAGGAACCGATCGTGGTCGTGGTCAACGGCGTGTCCGTGGCGGAGCCCCGGTCCTGCGGGCGCTCGGAGGCCTCCGGGCCGAGCGCGTCGAGGCGGGCGCGCACCCGGGCGTCGGTGAAGGCCGGGTCGGCGCCGTCCGTCCCCTCGGCCGCGTACTCGGCACCGGTTCCCTCGGACAGGACGCGGCCCAGCAGCGCGACCTCCTCGGCCTTCTGCTTGGCGAAGGCCAGGGCCGCGCGCAGCTCGGGGTCGAGGGAGGTCTCGGAGTCCAGGTCGATCGGCACGTGCAGCAGCGAGCAGGAGGTGCTCACGGTCAGCTCGTCGGCGAGGGCGAGCAGGGTACCGAGCGTGGCCGCGGCGGAGGGGATGTCGGTCCGCCAGACGTTGCGGCCCCCGACGACACCGGCGACGAGGCGCGTCGAACCCAGGCCGGAGACCCTGACCAGGTCGTCGACGCCCTCGGCGTCGGTCACCAGGTCCAGACCCACCGCCTCGACCGGGGACTCCTTGAGCACGCGCAGCGCGGCGGCGCCGATGGAGCCGAAGTAGGTCGAGACCAGCAGGGAGGGACGGTCGGTGAGGCCGCCCAGACGCTGGTAGACGCGCTCCAGACGGTCGACGGCGGCGCGGCCCTCGTCGGTGGCCAGGATCGGTTCGTCCAGCTGCACCTCGGTGGCCCCGGCAGCCCTGAGGTCGGCCAGGAGGCGGCCGTAGGCGTCCAGGAGCTGGTCGAGCAGATCGATCGGCGCCCACCCCTCGGGGGCGTCGTCGGCTGCCTTGGCCAGCAGGAGGAAGGTCAGCGGCCCGACCAGGACCGGGCGGGTGTGGTAGCCCGCCGCCGCGGCCTCGCGGAACTCGGCGACCGGCTTGTCACCGACGAGGCGGGGACGGGTGCTCGGGGAGAGTTCGGGGACGAGGTAGTGGTAGTTGGTGTCGAACCACTTGGTCATCTCCAGCGGCGGCGCGCCCTGCTCGCCCCGGGCGAGCGCGAAGTAGCGGCGCATCTCCTCGTCGCGGTCCTCCGCGGCCGCCGGGGAGGCGAACCTGGAGGGCACCAGGTCGAAGAGGACCGCCGTGTCGAGCATGTGGTCGTAGTGGGAGAACGTGTTGGAGGGCAGGTCGTCGACGCCCGCCTCGCGCAGTTGGGCGTAGACGCCCTCGCGCAGGTCGGCGGCGACGGCGTCCAGTTCCCGGGCGCTCGTGCGGCCCTTCCAGTAGGACTCGCTGGCGCGCTTGAGTTCACGGTGCGGGCCGATCCTCGGATAGCCGTGCACGGTGGAGCGCACAGCCGACGTCCCGGCCGGTGGCGTGGTCATGAAGCTTCTCTCCCTCGTCGAAAGCCAGGTTCCGGCCACGAGGGCATGAGGAGGGTACGGCTACGCGGAGTACGCGCCCGGGGCGCGTACCCGTCCGTCACCGCCCTCGGCCCTCCCTCGGGGCACGGGACCACCGACGGCACGGGTGCGCCGCCGGGTGGAGGCAGGTCTTCGGACTCGTGGGCACCGTCGGTGCGCGCACCGACGACCTACTGGCCGCCGCTTCCCAGATTCCGACCGAACCGACCGGATTACCAGTGCTTCTGGCGACTGTCGTTCCCACATACCGCTGCGGGGCAGTCCCGGATTCCCACCGGGTTCCCTCTCGCGACGCGAACCACACTCCGAACCGGTGACACCCGGCCCGGAAGTGGAGCGCGTACCTTCCACGCCTGCAAGTATAGGGAGGCCCCCCTCGCGCCCCTGCACCCGGCGTGCGAACCCCATTCCCGCGCGCCACCCCCACCGCGAACCCCAGCCTCGTGGCGCGCGTCATACCCGACATAAGCGTTACGTGGGGTCGGCCCTCCCCCGCCGTCCCCGCGAACGTTCGTCTGACGATGAACGTGGAGAACCCCTGGTGAAGAAGCAGTCCCCACGGACCCTCGCAACCCGACGCCCCCTCGTCACGGTTGCGGTCGCGATGGCGGTGCTGGCTGGGCTGGTGTTGCTCGTCACCCAATCCGGCGTACTGCCCGGCCCCGACCCCGCGGAGAACGCCGCGCACGGGTCGGAGGAGAGCACCGCACCTCCCGCGACCGGAGAACCCGACCGGCTGACGGTGGTCGATCCCGCCGACGTGGTCGACGTGACGGAGGAGACGCTGCCCTACGACGGCGGCGTCTCCGCGGACGTGACCTATCCCGCCCTGCCCGACGCCGAACCGCTGAGCGACTTCCTCTCCCGCACCCTCGACACCGACGTGGCCGCCTTCGAGGCGGCCAACCCCGGTGCGGCGGCCTACACCGCGGAGTGGGGCCTGACCGCGGCCAACGACGACACGGTCGGCGTGCGCATGACCAGCACCGAAACCGACTCCGAGGGCTCCCGTGAGTGCCACAGCACCTACTGGTACGAGGCCGACACCGGCCTGACGCACGGGTCCAACGAGCTGATCGCGGGACAGGACGAGCTGGAGCGGCTCAACGCGCTGGTCAGGGAGGGGAGCCCGGACACCGTCGACGGTCCGTCCGTCCTCCCCGTCGCGGCGCTCTACGACTCGGTGGGCTTCAACCCCGACGGCGACCTGGTCGTGGAGTTCGACACCGGACAGGTCGCCGCCGTCGACGAGGGCCCCGTGCACGTGGTCGTCGGCCGGGAGGAGGCCGAGCCGCTCCTCTCGGACCTGGGTGTGCGAGCGCGTGACGCCGCGACCGTCGGTGTGGAGGCCTTCTCCGTGTCGGGCCCGCCCGAGGCGGACAAGGACGGGACCACCGGGGAGCGGCCGGGGCTGGTCTCCCCCGTCGACGACGCGGTGGACTGCTCCGACCCCGACACCCGGTGCGTGGCCCTGACCTACGACGACGGCCCCGGCGGACGCACCCCCGAACTGCTGGACACGCTGGCCGAGTACGACGCCCGCGCCACCTTCTTCGTGACCGGCGTCCCGGTCCTGGAGCACCCCCGGACGGTGCGGCGCGCCTACGCCGAGGGGCACGAGATCGCCAACCACACCCTGAACCACCCGGACCTGTCCGCGATGGGGCAGGGGGCGGTCCGGGCCGAACTGGAGACGGTCCAGGCCCAGGTGTACCGCGAGACCGGCTACACCATGGACCTGATGCGCCCGCCCTACGGCGCCACCGACGAGGGCGTCGACTCCGTGACCGAGGACATGGGGCTCGCCCAGATCCTGTGGAGCGTGGACACCAACGACTGGAGGGACCGGAACGCCTCCGTGGTCTCCGGCCGCGCGCTGGGCGGGGCGTCGGACGGCGCGATCATCCTCATGCACGACATCCACGACACCACCGTCGACGCCTCCCACGGCATCATCCGCGAACTCGACGCACGGGGTTACACGATGGTGACCGTCTCCCAGTTGCTCGGGACCACGACCCCCGGATCGGCCTACCACGACGGCCACCCCGAGGAGGAGGCCCCCGAGGACGGGACCGACGCCCGGGAGACCGACGGAGAACAGCAGGACGGGCCGGTCGGGGACTGACGCTCCCGCCGCCGGACGCGCCCGGGGCGATGGCCACATGTGGCCATCGCCCCGGGCGCGTGGTCCAGGTCACCTATCTTGCTCCCGTCAGCCGCCAACCGTACGGCAGGGGTGAGGAAGTCCGGTGGAGCCGTCGATCCGAGCGCGTCAACAGCAGAGCGTCCACCCTCCGGGCACCGCGGGGGACGGCCTGCGCCGGTCCGGCGCCGCGGCCGTCGCGCTGGCGCTGACCGCCACCGCGTGCGGAACGGCCACCGTGGACGCGGATTCCGCCGACCGGATCACCATGGTGCTGGACGAACCCGGGGGGACGGTCACCGAGTGGACCGGTGACGCCGCCGACTACGGCGGCCATCCCCACATCCCCGGGGGCCTGGACATCACCGTCGCCTACCCGGAGTTCGAGGGTGCCCCGGAGTTCGCCGACGGGCTCGCCGCACTCGTGGACCGGGAGGTGCTCGACTTCCGGGGGGCCAGCCGGGACCCGGTGTCCCTGACCGTCGGCTGGGAGGTCACCGCCGCCGGTGACGGCGTACTGGGTGTGCGCCTGACCCGCACCGAGGAGGACCTGCACGGGCTGCGGCAGGGCTACGAGACGTACTGGTACGACTCCGCGACCGGGCTGACCCGCTACTCCTCGGAGCTGCTCGCCGGGCAGGAGGCGCTCGCGGAGCTGAACGGGATCGTCCGCGCGGACCTGGCCGACCGCCCCGACGTCGACACCGGGAGCCTCTTCCCGATCCGGGCCAGCTACGACTCCCTCGGCTTCAACGCCGACGGCGACCTGGTCGTGGAGTTCGACGACGGGCACCTCTCCCCGATCCGCGAGGGCCATCCGCCGGACTCCTCCCCCGGCCGCGTCGCCGTGGTGGTCGACTCCGCCGAGGCCGGGCCCCTCCTGTCCGACCTGGGCGAGCGCGCCCGCGCGGCCTCGCTGCGGGAGGAGCCGGACTACGCCGTGCCCGAGGCGGGCCCGACCCCCGACCCCCGGCCCGCCGTGCCCGGGGAGGTCCCCGCCGGGGACGAGGACGTCGACTGCCACGAGGAGGGGGTCCGGTGTGTCGCGCTGACCTTCGACGACGGCCCGGCCGAGACCACCGCGCCGCTGCTCGACCTGCTCGCGGAGGAGGGGGTGAGGGCGACCTTCTTCCTCAACGCCGACCCGGCGCTGACCCGTCCCGCCGACTACCGGCGCGCCTACGCCGAGGGGCACGAGATCGCCAGCCACAACGACCAGCACGAGCACATGCCGGACATGCCCGTGGCCGACCTGCCCGGGCAGGTGGCGGCGGTGAGCGCGATCGTCAGCAGGCACACCGGACACACGGTGCGGCTGTTCCGACCGCCCTTCGGCGACAGCTCGCCGGAGGTCCTCGGCGAGATCGGCGACCAGGGGATGGCCCAGGTCCTGTGGAACCTGGACAGCGAGGACTGGCAGGGCCTCGCACCGAACGAGATCACGGACCACGTGGTGGAGGCGGCGGGGCGGGGCCCGGCTGAGCGGGACTCGGTGGTACTGCTGCACGACACCCTGCCGCCGACCGTGGCCGCGGTCCCGGAGATCGTCGAGCGGCTGCGCGCGGACGGTTTCGTGTTCGCGACGGTCACGCAGGTGATCGGCGACCCGGAGCCCGGGGAGTCCTACCCGGTCGGCGCCCGGGTGCCCGGGACGGGGGGCGAGGCCCCGGGGTCCTGAGCCGCCCGGGAGGGACCGGGGGACTTGCCGCCCGGAGAGGTCAGGAGGCGGTTTCGACGTCCTCGCCCACCACGGACAGTCCCGGTGGCGGGGCGTCGGCTCCCACGGCGTCACCGACCGAGGCGTACCCGGCCTCGCGGACGAGCCGGGCCAGGCCCCGGTGGACGCGGCGCGGCCACAGCGGACCGCCGTAGATCAGGCCGGTGTAGCCCTGGACCAGGGTGGCACCGGAGCGGATGCGCGCCCAGGCGTCCTCGGCGGTCTCGATGCCGCCGACGGCCACCAGGGTGACGCGGTCGCCCACGCGGGACCGCAGTCGGCGCAGCACCTCCAGCGAGCGGTCCTTGAGCGGGGCGCCGGAGAGTCCGCCGGCACCGGCCGCGGCGACCTCCTCGTCGGAGGCGGCGAGCCCCTCGCGGGAGATGGTGGTGTTGGTGGCGATGATGCCGTCCAGCCCCTCGGCCAGGGCGAGGTCGGCGACCGCGTCGACGTCCTCGTCGGCGAGGTCGGGGGCGATCTTCACCAGCAGCGGCAGGTGCGGGTACCCGGCCTCGACCAGGGCCGCGCGCACGGCCGCCAGCAGCGGACGCAACTGTTCGACGCCCTGGAGGTTGCGCAGCCCCGGGGTGTTCGGCGAACTGACGTTGACCACCATGTAGTCGGCGTACGGGGCCAGGCGACGGGCGCTGGTCGCGTAGTCGGCCGGTGCGTCCTCCTCCGGCGTCACCTTGGTCTTGCCGATGTTGACGCCCAGGACCGGACGTCCGGCGGACCGCTGGTGGTGCAGGCGCTCGGCGACCAGGGCCGAGCCCTCGTTGTTGAAGCCCATCCGGTTGACGATGGCGCGGTCCCCGACCAGGCGGAACAGGCGCGGCTTCGGGTTGCCGGGCTGGGGCTGGGCGGTGACCGTGCCGATCTCGACGAACCCGAAGCCGAGCGCGGCCAGGCCGTGCGGGCTCTCCGCGTTCTTGTCGAACCCGGCGGCCATGCCCAGCGGGCCGGGGAACTCCCGGCCCAGGGCGTGCACGGTCAGTTCGGGCTCGCGCGGGCCCAGGACCCGGCCCATGGCCGCGGCGACTCCGGGGACGGCGGCCGCGCCGCGCAGCGCGGCGAAGCTCAGCTGGTGGGCCTTCTCCGCGTCCATGTGACGCAGGACCGAGCTGAAGAGCACTTGGTAGAACACGGTCATCCGTTTCCGTCGCCCTCGCGCTCTGCGAGGAAGCGTTCGAGTTCCGCGCCGAGTTCGTCGGCGGTGGGCAGTCCGCCCTCGTCGTCGGCGAGCGGGAGCGTGGGCCGCTCCTCGCTGTCGACCCGTGAGGACATGATGTCGTCGTACTGCCGTTCCAGGTTGGCCACGACACGCTGGACGTCCTCGGAGGCCGCCACCTGTTCGGCGATGTCGACGTCGGTGCTTCCGGCCACGTCCTCCAACCCGCTCGTGGGCAGGGCCAGTCCGGTCGCCCCGGAGACGTGGTCCACCGCGGCGAGGGCCGCGCGGGGGTACTCGGACTGGGCGAGGTAGCTGGGGACGTGGACGGCGTAGCCGACGAAGTCGTGGCCGACCTGGCCCAGGCGGTACTCCAGCAGCGACACGGCGCTGCCGGGGACCTCGACCCGGCCGATCCACGGGGTGTGGTCCCCGACCAGTTCGGGCCGGGTGGAGTGCGGGGTGACCGTGACCGGCCGGGTGTGCGGAACGGCCATGGGGATGCCGTTGGCGCTGACGGAGAGCGTGACACGGAAGTGGTCGATCAGGGTGCCGACCGCCGAGGCGAACAGCTCCCACTCACGGTCGGGTTCGGGGCCGTGCAGGACCAGGAAGGGGGCGCCCTCCTCGTCGTGCATCCGGTAGAGGGCCAGTTTGGGGGCGGCGTAGTCGGTCCAGGCGCTCTCGACGAAGGTCATCGTCGGGCGGCGGGACCGGTAGTCCACGAGCCGGTCGGTGTCGAAGGTCGCGATCTCCTCCGCGGTGAACCGGTCGAAGAGCGCCGAGGCCAGCTGGCGCCCGGCGTGACCGGCGTCGACGAAGCCGTCCAGACAGACGAGCATCGCCAGGCCGGCGACGTCGTCGAAACCGGGATGGAGTTCGTACAGATCAGCGGGTTCACGCACCGGGTTCTCGTCTCCAAAGTGGTCGGGATCGCAGGGGGCGGCGCCCGGTCGGCGGCCTGGGCCTCGGCCGCCGCGGTGCCGCGCGGCCCACGGGGACGGACCTGCCCGCGCACCGCGTGGGTGGGTCTGTCCCGCTTTTCCACAATACCGACCCGCATCCTGTGGAAGTGGGCCGTGGCCGTTCTCTCCGGCCGGGGTGACGACGGCCATACCGGCCCGCGGCTGATCCGGGGCGAGGTACCCGGAGCGCCACGCGGTTCGGGGCGGCGTTCCCGGAAACCGCGCTCCGCACCACCGGGCGGTGGCCGTGCCACGGAACCCGGCTTCCGTGGCACGTGGCGGACCCGGGTCATGACCTGCCCGGAGTCCGGGGACCGCTCAGCAACGGCTCACTGGATCAGGTCGGTGTGGCCGTGACCCCAGTCCGGGGCATTCGGGCAGACGTAGATCTGCAGGTGGTCCCAGCTGCCGACCACGACCCCGGGCGAGTTCGTCTTCCCGCCGTAGACGGGCCCGATGGAGGACTGATCCTCGTACGGGACCCAACTCCCCGTGCCGCCGTCCCATTCGCTCGAGGCGATGGTCAGCAGCGGGCGCATCGCGGCGCCGCAGTGGACGCAGAACCGGGCGACGGGATCGGTGCGGCCCCACGGGGGCCAGCCACCGACCTTCCAGCCCGGGGCCATGGACAGCTGGTCGGTGTAGAACGACTGCGGGGCGGTCGCGTAGCAGTCGTCCACCGCGACGCCGGCCGCCCGCCACGCGCCCCGGTCCGCCAGCTGCTCTCGCAGTTCCTCGCTCAGATCGAGGAAGTTGGGGTACTCGGTGATGTGCTCCGGCGCGAGCACACACGGTTGCGGAATGAGCCCGTCGAACTCCACGTAGGACGGCTCGGGCGGCGGCGCCGTGCGGACGTCGGTGACGTCGGCGGCGGTCCACCAGAACAGCGCGGTCGAGGGCTTGCTCTCGGGCTCGTGCTCGGAGGTACACCACAGCACCTGGAGCAGATCAGCCTTCCCGAACGACCGCAGGAGGGGCACGTCGCGCGCGTACAGCTGGGCCACGGGCACCAGCGGGGAGCGCTCCGGACCCTCGTGCCACATGTCGCAGTACGGCCACGGGTGGTCGGCGGGCCACAGCAGCGGCCCGCCGACCGAGCTCTCGCGCGGCGTCGGAGAACCGAGGCGGGGGTGCAACCGGACCGCAGGGCGCGCCAACGGACCCAGTTCGGGGAAGACCGCGGCGACGTCGAGCGGCCGCGGTGGGGTGGTACGGGTGGAGTCCATGACGGTGATACTGCCAGCAGCCTCCGACTCTCGGCGTACCGATCCACGTACGGCCGGCACCGGGCAGCCACCCCGGAAGGGTCCACCGCGCACGGGCTGCCCGCGTGGATCGCTCCCGAAGGCGGGGAGCGGCTCTTCCACCGGATTCCCGGGCTGAGCGCGCAGGCGACTCCGGACCGTCGACCGACGCCCGCGGCGCGGTACCCACGTGAAGCACCCCGGCGGAATCGGCCCCGAGTCGACCGCCCGACGAGGCCTTCCCCGATCAGCGCAGCTCCGCGACGCGCAGGGCGCGCAGGCGGTTGAGCACCGCAGCGATCTCGTACCGCCGCGGCAGGGCGTAGTCACCGCCGAAGTCACCGCCGAGCCGGGTGACACCGTCCCTGGTCAGAGCCCGTTCCAGGGAGTCCAGGGCCTCAGCGAGGGTGTGGGCGCCGTCCAGGTGGCGGCCGCGCACGAGTTCGCGCAGGGCGAGCCCGGCACCGGTGATCTGTCCGGGGTCGACGAACTGCTCGACGGAGCGCACGTCGATGTCGTGGTCCCCGAAGACCAGGACGTCCATGTCGCGGCGCTTGATCTTGCTCCGGCCCCGCGCGGTGGTGGGGTCCACCGAGGCGGGGTCGACGATCCGGTGGCGGGGCGGGGTGAAGTCGGCGTCGGCGCGCTCGCGGGCCAGGGCGCGGGCGCGCTCGGTGACGTCGTGGGGGTGGTAGGCGTCGAGCATGACGACCTGGTCGGCGACGTCGAAGTAGTCGCCGCTGCCGCCCATGACCAGGACGGTCGAGACGCGGTGCTCCCGGTGCAGGGGGCGGACGAGGTCGATGAACGGGACGAGGGGTTCGCGGTCGCCGTGGACGAGGGCCTGCATGCGCTCGTCGCGGATCATCAGGTTGGTGGCGGTGGAGTCCTCGTCCACGAGCAGGGTGCGTGACCCGGCCTCGACCGCCTCGCAGATGTTGGCCGCCTGGGAGGTGGAACCGGAGGCGTTCTCGGTGCAAAAGTCCCCGGTGTCGGCGCCGGTGGGCAGCCCGCGCACGAAGGGGCTGACGTCGGTGCGCTCGACGCGGCGGCCCTCCTCGGCACGGATCTTGACCGCGTCGGCCCTGCTCACGACCAGTTCACGCCCGTCACCGGGGATGTGGTCGTACACGCCGCGTTCCAGGGCGTGCAGCAGGGTCGACTTGCCGTGGAAGCCGCCGCCGACGATGAGGGTGATGCCCTCGGGCACCCCCATACCGGTGACGGTGCCCCGGTGCGGGAGGTCGACGCTCACGCGCAGGGACCCCGGTGAGTCGAAGGGCACGGCGCCGCCGGCCATGGGCTCGTCGCTGACGCCGCTGCGCCGGGGCAGGATCGCGCCGTCGGCGACGAAGGCCACCAGGCCCCGCTCCTCCAGCTGGGAGCGGAGTGCGACGGTGTCGGCGACACTGTCGGCGAAGGCCTCGGCCTCGGCGGCGTCGACCTCCTCCCAGTCGAGGTCGTCGACGAGGTCGGGCAGGGTGGCGCACAGCTCGCGCTCGGCCGTGCGTCCGTCGATGCGGCGGCCGCGGCCGGGCAGGTCGATACCGATCCGCAGGTCGATACCGCCGCCCTCGGTGACCTGGCAGGAGGAGCGTTCGATGACCTCCTGGCCTCCGGTGTCGACCCTGAGCAGCGACCCCCTGAGCAGACGGCGGGCGCGGCGGCCGAGGTAGTCGGCGGTGGCGCGGCGCCGTACGGGGTCGGCCCAGGCGCTCTTGGGGATGCCGGCGTCGTGGACGAGCACGCGCACCCGCGAGGGCGGTGCGAACGGGTCGGACTGGGCGTGCTGCACGGTGAGGGTGAAGTCACCGAAGTCCCAGTCGCCCTTGAGGGACTTGTAGCGGCCGTAGGAGTCACCGTCCATACGCAGCAGCTCGGACGAGAGCCTGGCGTCGTCGCGCGTACCGCGGATCGGTTCGGGCTCGGGCCTGCGGCCACCGCCCCCGCGTCCGGGTCCGCGGCCTCCCCCGCCGCCCTGTCGGCGCCCCTGGCCGCCGCTCCCGTACCGTTCCGCCATCGTGTTCTCCCCCCGGTGTCGTGGCACTGCTCCAAGCCAGGGTAGGACGGATCGCGTACCGCTGGAGAAGCCCTGTGGACGGCCTCGGGGAGCACCGGGCTCAGCCCGCGCCCGGCCGTGCGGCGGTGACCAGATGGGTCTCCACGGGAAGGACGACGCCGTCGTCGTCGACGTGGTCGGCGAGCAGCCGACCGGTCTCCTCGACGACGGCGTCGAGGGCGGCGGCGCGGTCCTCGCCCACCCGGGCCGCCAGGGGCGAGCTGACCACCTCGGACCAGACCAGGTCCCGCACGGAGGGGTAGCGGGCGCTCGTCACGCAGATCAGGACGCGGACGTCGCCGAACCCCGCCCCCCGCACCAGAGCGCGCAGGTCGTCGACGTCCAGCTCCGGGAAGGGCGCGCGCATCACGGCCCCGGCCCCGGGTCCGACGTGGCGGCCCAGCGCGTCGGCGAGGTGGCGGTAGGCCGTGTTGTGCCGGGGTGGGCGCAGCACGCTCAGCACCAGGCGTCCGCCCGGCACGAGTACGCGCCGCGCCTCGGAGAGGGCGGCGCCGGGGTCGGCGAAGAACTGGAGGGCCTGTTGGCACAGCACCGTGTCGAAGGAGGCGTCCGGCAGGTCGAGCGCGCAGGCGTCGCCGACGAGGAAGGTGATCGGTTCGGCGCGCCGGGGGGCGACCGCCCGGGCGACCTCGATCATGTCCGGGTTCACGTCGATCCCGATGACGGGCGTGCGGGGGCTCAGCCGCTCGGTCACGATCCTGGCCAGGACACCGGTGCCGCAGGCCATGTCGAGGATCCGGGTGTTCTCGTCCGGATCGGCCAGGCGGACGAGCTCCCGTCCCCAGGGTTCGAAGAGCACCGGAACGAGGAAACGCTCGTAGGAGCGGGCCGTGGAGCCCGTCAGGCGCCAGCCCCGCCACGCGGCCTCAGGATCGTGGATCTCCTCGTCCGCCATCGCCCGCCCTCCGTCGGCCGCAGGTCCCACCACGGTAGGACCGGTGGGCCCGGGTCGCGCCGGCGACACGCGCGGCGCCCGTGAGGGGGTCGGCCCCGGTGGCGGTACCGGGGCCGATCCCTTCGGGGTGGCCCCAGCCCACCCGGTACCAAGGGGGTGTTCCGGGTCGGCTGGGGCGCCCGCACCTCCCCGGGAGGGGTGGGGAGGTGCACGAGTTCATTTCTACCGGAAGTCGATGTCCCGTGCGGGGGAAACCTCGATTCCGGCGGATTCATGTTCCCGTTCGACGGTCGCGGCGGTCTCCGCCGCGCACGACGCGACCGCGCAGGTCGCCCGGGCTCCGACCAGCATCAGCGCGAAGGGCACCGCCCCGTCAGGCTCGGCGGGGCACGGCGTCTGCGGGCCCCGAACCGGCTCCGCTACCGGTCGAGGGCGGCACGGAAGGCGGCGTCGTGGGCGTCGACGGGCTCATCGGCCAGGTCACCGACGAACACCGCGACGAGCCGCCCGCCCTTCTGCGCGACCTCGGCGCGCAGGTCCCGCCAGTGGTGCAGGTTCGGGTGCTCGAAGTCCGGGCACGCCTCGGCCGGGGCCAGACCGCTGATCGCGGTGTCCAACTGGTCGAGGGTCATCCGGTGGGTGGCCGTCCCGGACACGTGGCCCAGCGTACGGCCGAGGACGACGGCGGGAAGGTGGTTGCCGGCGACGTTGGTCAGACCGAACACCGTGCCGCCGTCCCGCTCGACACCGATCCCGTAGGCGGCGGGCCGCCGCCAGCCGGTGTGGGCCGCCTCCAGCTCCTCCCGGGCCCGAACGATCCGCTCCTTGGTCGCCCACTGCTCGGCCATGGTGTCCCCCCTCATCGTCGTCCTCCGTCCCCGACACCCTAGAGGTGGAGCGTGCCGCGGGCCACGGTGACCGCCCTCCCGCCGATGCGGACGCGCCCGGGCGCGTCCGCGGGAAGGCGCAGTTCCAGGTCGCCGCCGCGCGCCGAGGCCTGGTGGGCGCTCAGCTCGGTACGGCCCAGCCGCTCGGCCCAGAACGGCGCCAGCACCGTGTGGGCGCTTCCGGTCACCGGGTCCTCCGGGACGCCGACGCTCGGCGCGAAGAAGCGGGAGACGATGTCGTGGTCGGTCCCGCGCGCGGTGACGATGATCCCGCGCGCGTCGAGTCGGGCCAGCGCCGCCGGGTCCGGGGTGAGCGCGCGGACGGTGGCCTCGTCCGCGACCTCGACGAGGAGGTCGTCGGTCCCGCCGCGGCCGACCCACAGGGGCTCGGCTCCGAGTGCGGCGGCCAGGCCCGCGGGTGCGTCGACGGGTGTCGCGGGCCGGGCGGGGAAGTCCATCCACATCCGGTCCCCGTCGCGGGAGACGGTGAGCACACCGCTGCGCGTACTGAAGCGGTGGGGGGCGGGCACCCCGATCCCGGTGAGCGCGTGCGCGGTGGCCAGGGTGGCGTGCCCGCACAGGGCGACCTCCACCTTCGGGGTGAACCAGCGCAGTTCGTAGTCGGCTCCGGGGTGCTCGACACGGCGGGCGAAGGCCGTCTCCGAGAGGTTGAACTCCGCCGCGACCCCCTGGGCCCACGCGTCGGGGTAGGGGTCGTCCAGGACGAGGACGGCGGCGGGGTTGCCCGCCAGGGGACGGTCGGTGAAGGCGTCGACCACGTGGAATTCAGGCATGCCGCAAGACTAGGACGCCCGTGGTGCGAGGGGGGAGTCCACGCGGTCGCGCACCGCGGCGATCCGGCTCGGCGGGGCCCCGGGGCGGGGATCCCGGGCTCCCCGCCCCGGGTACGCGGCTGCCCCCGGCCGCGGCGGGGGGTGAGCGCGCTCCGGTCCGGGGACGCGCCTCAGAGGTTGAGCGTCCCGGTGGCGACCGAGACCGCGGTGCCCCCGATGAGGACCCGGTCGGCGGCGTCGGCGGGCAGGCGGACCAGCAGGTCGCCGCCGCGCGCGGACGCCTGGTGGGAGGTCAGCTCGGTACGGCCCAGCCGCTCGGCCCAGAACGGCGCCAGCACCGTGTGGGCCGCTCCGGTCACCGGGTCCTCGGGAATCCCGATGCTGGGGCCGAACACGCGGGTGACGATGTCGGTCTCGGAGCCCCGGGCGGTGACGATGACGATGTTCTGGGGCTGTTCGGCCAGGCCCGCCAGGTCGGGGGCGAGCTCCCGGACGGCGGTCTCGTCCTCCAGCTCGACCAGGAGGAACTCACCCACCGACCCCGTCCACAGCGCGGGGGCTCCGAGCGCCTCGACGAGGCCGTCGGGGACCTCGCACCGTTCGGCGCGGTTGAGCGGGAAGTCCAGCCACTTCCGTTCCCCGTCGTCGGTGACGGTGAGGATCCCGCTGCGGGTGGTGAAGCGGTAGGGCCCCGGAACGCCGAGCTCGGTCAGCGTGTGGGCGGTGGCGAGGGTGGCGTGGCCGCACAGGTCGATCTCGACGGTGGGCGTGAACCAGCGCAGTTCGTAGTCGGCCTCCGGATCCTCGACACGGCGGGCGAAGGCGGTCTCGGCGAGGTTGAACTCGGCCGCCACTCCCTGGGCCCACGCGTCGGTGTAGGGCTCGTCCAGGATGAGGACGGCGGCGGGGTTGCCCGCCAGGGGACGGTCGGTGAAGGCGTCGACGACGCGGTACTCGGTCATGGGTCCATTGTTGGGAGTCCACTTGACCGAAAGGAAGGGCCAGTTCTCCATGAAATGGACCCTCATGGCGTGTTCGTCCCCTCACAGGTGCGGCTCGTCGAGGATGAACATCGTCTGCGTGCTCTTCACCTCCGGGAGCCGTTGGAGGCGCTCCAGCACGAACGTCCGCAGGGCGGCGGCGTCGGCGACCCGCACCAGCAGGAGGAGGTCGACGTCCCCGGAGACCAGCGCCGCGTGGTCCACCTCCGGGATGTCGCGCAGGTAGCCGCGGAACCGGTCCCAGGAGTGCTGCTCGATGCGGACCGACACGTACGCGGACAGTCCGGTGCCGTACTTCTCCGGGTCGATGACGGCGGTGAAGCCGCGGATGACCCCCTCGTCACGGAGGCGTTCGAGGCGGGAGTAGGCGTTGGCGCGGGAGATGTGCGCCTGCTCCGCGACCGCACGGATGGACATGCGTCCGTCGGCGCGCAGCAGCGCGATGATGCGCTTGTCGGTGTCGTCCAACCGGGCTGCCATGTGTCTTACCTCATACCGCTCGGGCGTGCACCCTCTGAGATGATCCGGACCGCTTCGGGGTCATGCGAGACAATTTGTCCAGCATCAATGCAGGGATATCGACAGTATGGGGTGATTCACCTCATATTCAAGACATGAAGCACACCGATGAGCGAAACCGTCCGGTTCCTCCACTCCCCTCGACGGAGCCGGTGCGCCTCGTGGACCGGCACGGCCACCGTGTGAGTCACTCCTCCTTCACCGCTCCCGACCACACCGTGCTCGCCGACCTCCACCGCGCCATGGTCATCGGTCGCCGCTTCAACCAGCAGGCCAGCACGCTCGCCCGCCAGGGCCGCCTCGCCGTCTACCCGTCGTCGACGGGGCAGGAGGCGGCACAGGTCGGCGGCGTGCTGGCCCTGGGCGACCAGGACTGGCTGTTCCCCACCTACCGCGACAGCGTCGCCCTGGTCGCGCACGGCGTCGACCCCGTGGAGACGCTGACCCTCTTCCGCGGCGACTGGCACGCCGGGTACGACCCGCACCGCTACCGCTGCGCACCCCAGTGCACACCGCTGGCCACCAACGCCTCCCACGCCGTCGGCCTCACCTACGCGGCGCGGCGCAAGGGGCGGGACGTGGCGGCGCTCGTCATCATGGGTGACGGCGCCACCAGCGAGGGCGACGCCCACGAGGCCTACAACTTCGCCGCCGTGTGGAACACCCCCGTGGTGTTCCTCGTGCAGAACAACCACTGGGCGATCAGCGTGCCCCTGCACGCGCAGACCGCCGCACCCACCCTCGCCCACAAGGCCGTCGGATACGGCATGCGCGGCTACCACGTCGACGGCAACGACGCCGCGGCCGTGCACGCGGTGGTCTCCCACGCGCTGGCGGAGGCGCGCGCAGGTGAGGGACCCGCGATCGTCGAGGCGCTCACCTACCGCGTGGACCCGCACACCAACTCCGACGCCCCCCAGCGCTACCGCGACGACGCGGAGGTGGCGTACTGGACCGAACGCGACCCCCTGACCCGGATGGAGGCGCTCATCCGCGGGGAGGCCCTGCTCGGCGACGGGGAGGAGACCGAGCGGGCACTGGCCGCCTTCGACGCCGAGGCGGAGAAGGTGGCCACGGCGGTGCGCGACCGGATGGCGGGCGAGGACGAACTCGACCCCGCGTCCCTGTTCGGCGACGTCTACGCCGAGGTCCCACCGCTACTCCGCGAGGAGAGACAGGAGCTGGTGGAGGGGCTGCGGGAGGTCCGATGACGCGTACACCCCCCGTTCCCCCCGCCGAGGTCTCGATGGGCGCCGCCCTCAACCGTGCTCTGCGCGACGCCGCGGCCGAGGACCCCGACGTCGTCGTCTACGGCGAGGACGTCGGCCCGCTCGGCGGCGTCTTCCGGGTCACCGACGGCCTCAGCCGCGAGTTCGGCACCGAGCGCGTCTTCGACTCCCCCCTGGCCGAGTCCGGCATCATCGGCACCGCCATCGGCATGGCGATGTACGGACTGCGGCCGGTCGTGGAGATGCAGTTCGACGCCTTCGCCTACCCGGCCTTCGAACAACTCGTCTCCCACCTGGCGAAGATGCGCAACCGGACCCGGGGCACGGTGGCCGTGCCCGTGGTCGTCCGCGTTCCCTACGGCGGCGGCATCGGCGGCGTCGAGCACCACAGCGACTCCTCGGAGGCCTACTACACGCACACCCCCGGGCTGCGCGTGGTGACCCCGGGCACCCCCGCCGACGCCTACTCGATGCTGCGCGAGGCCATCGCGTGCGACGACCCCGTGGTCTTCCTGGAGCCCAAGCGCCGCTACTGGTCCAAGGAGGCCGTCGGGCTTCCGGTGCGCACCGAACCGATGGCGCGGTCCGTGGTGCGGCGGGCGGGGGAGGACGCGACCCTCGTCGTCTACGGACCCATGGTGGAGACCGCGCTCGAGGCGGCCGCCGTCGCGGCGCAGGAGGGCCGGTCCCTGGAGGTCGTGGACCTGCGCCAGCTCAGCCCGTGGGACGACTCGGTGGTGACGGCGTCGGTGCGCCGCACCGGCCGCGCGGTCGTGGTCCACGAGGCGTCGGTGTTCGGCGGTTACGGAGCGGAGGTCGCCGCGCGGGTCAGCGAACGCTGCTTCCACTATCTGGAGGCTCCGGTGCTCCGGGTCGGCGGACTGGACGTGCCCTATCCCCCGCCCAAGCTGGAGCACCTCCACCTCCCCGGGGTCGACCGGATCCTGGCGGCGGTGGACCGTCTCCAGTGGGAGTCCGGGTGGGTGGCGGGCACCGACGGAACGGGGGTCGGCGGGTGAGCGGGACGCGGTCGTTCGCACTGCCCGACCTCGGCGAGGGGCTGACCGAGGCCGAGATCCTGACCTGGCTGGTGACGGTGGGCGACGAGGTCGCCGTCGACCAGCCCGTGGCCGAGGTGGAGACCGCCAAGGCCTCGGTCGAGGTGCCGTGTCCGTACGCGGGCACGGTGGCCGAACTGCACGGCGCGGTGGGTGAGGTGGTCGCGGTCGGCGCGCCCCTCGTCACCGTCGCACAGACCCCCGTGCCGAACGCACCGGAGGGCTCCGACCCCGTCGGCGGCAACGGGGCCGCCGGGGAATCCGCGGGGTCGGGAGCCGTCCTGGTGGGCTACGGCACGGGAACGGGCGCACCGGCCACGCGTCGGCGCGCCCGTGGGGCGGGTGGGCCGCGAGGGTCAACGGCGACCGGCGGCCCACCCACTCCCCCGAACACACCGGGGAGCGCACCGGCCTCCGGGGGCGGGCGCGGGCCGGGGACCGGGCGGACGCGGGTGGTGTCCCCGCTGGTGCGGCGCCTGGCCAGGGAGCACGGGATCGACGTGTCGGCGGTCCACGGCACCGGCGAGGGCGGGCTGGTCCTGCGCAGGGACGTGGCTGCCCTGGTCTCCGGAGGCGCCGCGGCCGACCGTGAGCGGCCGGCCGACCCGCCGGGCACGCACCGGACGCCGCTGCGCGGCGCCCACCGGTCGATGGCACGGGGACTGGAGCGGTCGCGTCGGGAGATCCCCGAGGCGACGGTGTGGGTGGACGCGGACGCGACCGGTCTGGTGGAGCTGCGCCGGGAGCTGAACGAGGCGGCGCCGGACCGTCCGGTGAGTGTCCTGGCCCTGGTGGCGCGGTTCGCGCTCCTGGGTCTGGCGCGGTTCCCCGACCTGAACGCCCACTTCGACACCGCACGCGACGAGGTGGTGCGCTTCGACCCCGTGCACCTGGGGTTCGCCGCGCAGACGCCGCGCGGCCTGGTGGTGCCGGTCGTGCGGGACGCCGAACGCCTGACCACGCGGAACCTGTCGGCCCGCCTGGGCGAGACCGCGGAGGCGGCGCGGTCGGGCGGGCTGGGGCCCGAGGCGCTGCGCGGCGGGACGTTCACCGTCAACAACTACGGCGTGTTCGGGGTGGACGGGTCGGCCGCCGTCATCAACCACCCGGAGGCGGCGATCCTCGGGGTGGGCCGGATCGTCCGCCGCCCGTGGGTGGTCGGCGACGCCGTGGTACCCAGACCGGTCACCGAACTCACCCTCGCCTTCGACCACAGGGTGTGCGACGGCGGCGTCGCGGGCGGGTTCCTGCGCTTCGTCGCCGACTGCGTGGAGCGGCCGGGGCTGCTCCTCGGGGACGTCTAGGTTCTTCCCGGACCGCCACCCGAAGCGCAGCAAAGGCCCGAGAAGAACACAGCGAAGGGGCCGCGGTCCCGACCGCGGCCCCTTCCGGCCCTTGTCGCGGGGAGGTCCTCCGGCTACTTGCGGCGCAGCCGGTCGACCAGGGAGGTCAGGGCGTGGCGTCCGGAGCTCACGGACAGCAGGCCCCTGCCCTCGCCGTCGGCCGCACCCGCGTGGACGCCGGACGGACGGCGGGTCCAGGCGAAGAACAGGGCGATGAGGACGGCCGGGATCAGAGCGAGAGTGAGCAGACCCGTGGCGCCCATGGCACCGTCGGCGCCGGTCAGCTCGATGGCGGACAGGTCGTTGGCCGCGGTCTCCGCGGTCACGCCGGAGTCGTCGCCGTCCTGGCCGTCGGCCGCGGCGGCCGCCTCGGACTGGTCCTCCTGCTGCTCCTCGGCGGCCTTGGTCTTGGCGGCGTCCTCGGAGTCCTTGGCGGACTCCTCCTTCGCCTCCTCCTCAGCCTGGGTGGGCTGGGGCGCCGGCTCCTCCTCGGGCTCCGGCTCGGGGAGCGGGGAGACCGCGTCCTCACACTTGTTGCCGGGCTGCTGGAAGGGGTGCGGGGCACCGGGGGTGCCGTGGCCGTCGCCCCACTCGGTGATGAAGTACTCGACCTCGGCGTGGCCGTTGCCGCCGCTCACGGTCAGGGTGGTGTCGTTGAAGGTCTCGCCGGTCATCTCGGCGAAGGTCTTGCCGTCGATGTCGAGCAGGACGTCGCAGTCGTGGGAGGGAACGCCCGGACCGCGGTCGCCGATGAAGAACTCGTATTCCTCGCCCTCGTAGACGATGTAACCCTCGGTTCCCAGCGGCCAGCTCGGGCTGGAGAACAGGCCCTCCTGCATGGGCTTGCCGTATGCGGGGGCACCCGTGTCCCCGTTGATCCCGGAACCGTCGTCCCAGAAGTAGGTGGCGGTGACGTGGCCGTGCTGAATCGGAGTCTCGTTGCTCATGAAGAAATAGCCAGGTAGGCGACAGGGCCGAGAAGACCGTGGGCATGGCGCGTCCGGGACACACGGGCGCACTCGGGCGCACCCGTGTCAGGGCGTCATGTCTGGGACTCCCGCGTCGCCGACGGCGAAGGCGGGCGGGAACAGGGGCGCCGATGGGCTCGGCGCTCCGAGGACGGCACGTGGTTTCGTGCGGCCCGGTTCCCGGGAGAGGGTCTCGATTCCCTTGCGGCGCTCAGCCGTACAAGGGCTCGGCATCAGCTCGTCGATACTCATCACGAACCGATCACGAGCGACACTAACCCACGCTTCGGTAAAGTACCGAAGGATCGCGGGTAAAATGACTCGTCGTAGTCGGCGACAAACACCGGGAAACAAAGTAAAAAGCCGCGGACAAGCACTGGAACGCCTATTTCGCAGGCGTTTTCGCACACACTCCCCCGCAAACAGCGACCGCGTCCGTGGCTGGAGCCACAGTCAGATGACACCGGCTCTCACCTGCAAAAACACCGATGCAACAGCGTTTACGCGCCAGTAGTGCGCATTCCGCCCGGAGACGCGGGCCACCACCGATCGCACCGGACACGCCCCCGTGTGGCAAAGGCCACGTAACCTGGCCTTGTGTCCCGGGTCACTCCGTCGGCCGCGTTCGGAAAAGCCGATGCCCCGGAGGACAGCGGTCCTCCGGGGCATCGCGGAAACGGCCGCCCGGCGGCGGATCAGGTCACCTGGGAACGCCGGGAGAAGCGCTCCTGACGCCACTCCCCGGTCCGCACGACCTCCACGAGGGCGGTGGCGGCGTCGAAGACGTCCGCGTACCGCAGGTAAAGCGGGGTGAAGCCGAAGCGCATGACGTCGGGGGCGCGGAAGTCACCGATCACCCCGCGCTCGATCAGCGCCTGCACGATCGGGTACCCCGAGCCCTCCTCCGGCTGGAGCAGCGCCACCTGGCTGCCGCGCCGCCCGTGCTCCAGCGGAGTGGCCGACGCCAGCCCCGCCTCTCCGGTCACCCGCAGGAACAGGTCGGTCATCGCCAGGCTCTTGGCGCGCACCTGCCCCATGTCGGCCTTGGCCCACACGTCCAGGCTCGCCTCCAGGGCGGCGTCGGCCACGAGCGGTTGCGAACCGCTGAGGAAACGGGACACCCCGGGCGCGGGCTCGTAGTCGGCGGTGAAGTCGAACGGGCGCGCGTGCCCGTGCCACCCGCTGAGCGGCTGGTCGACGGCGGCGTGGTGGCGGCGGGCCGCGTAGAGGAAGGCCGGCGCGCCCGGCCCGGCGTTGAGGTACTTGTACGTGCAGCCGACGGCGAAGTCCGCGCCGCAGTCGGACAGCGCGACCGGCACCGCACCCGCGCTGTGGCACAGGTCCCAGACGACCAGGGCGCCGTGCTCGTGGGCCGCGCGGGTGATGCCCGGCATGTCCCGGAGGGTGCCGGTGCGGTAGTCCACGTGGCTGAGCAGTACGACCGCCACGTCGCCCGCGGCGAGCGCCTCGGCCAGCGCGGGTCCGTCGGGGTCGATCCGGTGCTGGGTGGCCCCGGCGAGCGCGACCGCGCCCTCCGTGACGTACAGGTCGGTGGGGAAGTTGCCCGCCTCGCCGAGCACGACGGAGCGGTCGGACATGCGCAGGGCCGCGACGAGGACCTTGAACAGGTTGGCCGAGACGCCGTCGCCGACGACCACCTCGTCGGGGTCGGCCCCGACCAGCGGGGCGACCTTGGCACCCAGGGTGCGCGGCTTGTCCCACCATCCGGCGGTGTTCCAGCTCCGGATGAGGTCTTGGCCCCACTCGCGTTCGATCATGTCGGCGACCCGCCCGGGCGTGGACCGCGGGAGCGCGCCCAGCGAGTTTCCGTCCAGGTAGATCACCCCCTCGGGGAGGACGAACTCCTCGCGGAGAGGGGCGAGGGGGTCGGCCGCGTCGAGGGCGGCGCACTCCTCACGGGTGGTGGGCGTCATCGGTTCCTGCTTCCTGGTGATGCGGGTGGTACCAGTGGTTCAGATGGTGTTCCGGAGCGACCACAGCTCCGGGAAGACGTCCTGCTCGGCGTTGCGCGCGAGCCAGTTCAGACCGTTGGAGCCGCCGCTTCCGGGCTTGGCCCCCATGGTGCGCTTGACGGCGACGAGATGGGAGTGGCGCCACCGGGTCACCCGCTCGGCGACGTCGAGCAGCGCCTCGGCCAGCAGGAACAGCTCGTTGCCGGGCCGGTCGTCGGCGTAGACCCCGGCCCAGGCGCGTTCGACCTGGGGGCTGGGCTCGTAGTCGGCGGTCCAGTCGCGCTGGGCGCGGTCCTCGGGCACCGGAAGTCCGCGGCGGCGCAGCAGGCGCAGTGCGGCGTCGTACAGGCTCGGTCCCTCCAGGAGGCGGGTCAGTTCGGCGACCACCCCGCCCATCGCCTTGTGCGGACGGATCATCGCCGCGGACTTGTTGCCGAGCAGGAACTCCAGCTTGCGGTAGCCGTAGGACTGGAAGCCGGAGGCCTCGCCGAAGGCCGGGCGGAACCGGTTGAACTCGGTCGGTGTCATGTCGGCGAGCAGCCCCCAGGAGGCGTTGAGCACGTCCTGGGCGTTGCACGCCCGGCGCAGCCACGCGATCGCCCCGGGGACGTCGTCGGCCTCCAGGGCGTCGCGGGCCGCCTCCCAGCGCTCCTGCACGAGCGTGAACAGCAGCTCCATGACCTGGGTGCTGATGATGAACGCGGACTCGGCGGGTTCGTCGGTGCGCGTGTTCTGGAGGCTGAGGAGGGTGTCCACGCCGACGTAGTCGACGTAGGGGGTGGCGCGCTCGAAGGCGAGCGTCGGGCCACCGCCCGTCTCGACTCCGTCGTCGTCGCCGCCCGGCATGTACGGACACTGTTGGGCGGTCGTGGAGAGCATGGGAACCCCTCGTCGGTGCTGCTGGTCTTCCGCGGCGCCCCGTGGTGGCCGGACGGGAGGAGGGTCCCCCGGTCCACGGTGACGCAGTCACATGATCGACCACGGAAGGCGGCTGAAGGAATGGGCGATGACCTCACAAGCAGGACATCGACCTGGTATTCATAACGGAAAAGACATCTCGACCTTGGGATCACAAAGCATGACCTCACGACCGGCAACTCCGCTGGACAGCGTTGACCAGCGGATACTGACCGAGCTCCAACAGGACGGACGGCTGTCCTTCAACGAACTGTCCCGCCGGGTCAACCTGTCGGCCCCGGCCGTGGCCGACCGCGTCCGCCGCCTCACCGACCGGGGCGTGATCACCGGCTACCACGCGCACGTGGACCCGGCCGCGGCCGGCCTCCCGGTCACGGCCCTGGTGCGGATGGAGTGCTTCGGCGCGCACTGCCTGCTGCGCGAACCCACCGCCCTGGACCTGCCGGAGATCCTCCAGGTGCACCGGGTGACCGGGGACGCCTGCTGCGTCCTGCTCATCGCGGTGCGGTCCATGGAGCACTTCGAGGAGGTCATCGACCGGTTGGCCGAACACGGTCGTCCCTCCAGCACCATGGTCCTCTCCAGCCCCGTGCCCTGGCGGGCCGTGACCGCGGAGCGCGCCTCATGAGCGTCCTCATCGACACACCCGTCTGGCCCGGACCGCGCGGCTGGCTCTTCGCCCACCTGGTCAGCGACCACTCCTACGACGAGCTGCACGCCTTCGCCCGCGAACTCGGCGTGAGCCACCGCGCCTTCGACCGCGACCACTACGACATCCCCGAGCACCTGCACACGCGAGCGGTGGAACTGGGCGCCGAGCACGTCAGCGGACGGGAACTGGTCACCCGGTTGCGCGCCTCGGGCCTGCGGCGGCGACGGACACCGCGCGGCACCGACCGGCACCGGGGCGGCGGCCGGGTCTGATGACCACCGGGAAGCCCCCTCCACCGGGGAGCGGCGGTCACAGGGGCGGCGGTTCGACCTCCTCGGCGCCCTCCAGGCGCCCGATCTCCGCGTCGATGTTGGCCCGGGCCCGCTCCTCCCAGCGGGCCCGGCCGTACGGTGTGGCGTACAGGTGCGGCGCGGCCCTCAGGGACCGCAGCACCGACAGCCGCCCCTCCCGGAAGAGCCGGTCGGGCACACGTCGGTACTCCGCGCGGACGGCCGCCGTGTAGGCCAGGTACTCGTCGGGGGGAGCCGCCAGTACCGCCAGGTCCGCGTCGCACAGCACCGCTCCGTCGGCGTCGTCCGGGCCGGTCCGGTGGTCGGCGGTCACCTCCACCAACCGCACGACCTCGCGGACCCGTTCGGGGCCCACGCCCAGTCCGGCCAGCAGACGCTCGGCCAGGCGCGCGCTCTCGCGCTCGTCCTCGCCCGGTCGGCCCTCGTACACGGCGTCGTGGAACCAGGCGGCGTACCGCACGGCGTCCGGGTCGTCGGCCTGGTCCGCGAGGACGTCGACGGCGCGCAGCGTCTCCCAGAGGTGCGTCAGCGTGTGGTACCTGCGGTGCTCCTCGCCCCACCTGGCGATCAGCTCGTCGCCCACCGCCGCGGCCTCGGCGCTGCGGCCCGCCAGCTTGCGCCAGTCCGCACGCAGCGGCTCCAGTTCCACGGCCCCGTCCGGCCCGGGTCGGTCCCCGGGGGTGCTCGTCCTCACCATGCCCCGAGTATTCCCCACATCCGGTGGCCGCACCGCACCCCCGGGGGCGGGATCAGGGGTCGACCGCGTCCGGGAGCCCGGCCTCGTGCGCCAGGATCGCCGCCTGTACGCGGTTGCGCAGCCCCAGACGGCTCAGGATCGCGCTCACGTAGCTCTTCACCGTTCCCTCCACCAGGAACAGGCGGCGGGCGATCTCGGCGTTGGACAGCCCCGCCCCGACCAGGGCGAGCACCTCCCTCTCCCGGTCGGTGAGCTCGCCGATCCGGGCCAGTGCGGCCTCCTCCCGGGCGGCGCGCCCGCCTCCGTAGTGCGCGATCACCTGCCGGGCCACCTGCGGCGACAGGTAGGCGCCGCCCTCGGCCACGGCGTGCACACCGGCGATCAGCTCGCGCGGGTCACCCGCCTTGAGCAGGAACCCGGCGGCGCCGTCGCCCAGGGCCCGTGAGACGTACCCGTCCTCCCCGAAGGTGGTGAGGATGGCGACGGCCGCGTCGGGCACCACCCTGCGCAGCTCCGCGGTGGCCGCCAGGCCGTCCATACGCGGCATGCGGATGTCCAGCAGGACGACGTCGGGCCTGTGGGAGATCGCCAGTTCCACCGCCTCGCGCCCGTCGGAGGCCTCCGCGACCACCTCGATCCCCGGGTCGCTCTGCACGATGGCGCGCACACCCGCCCGGATCATCGTCTCGTCGTCGGCGATCAGCACCCGGATCACGTTCGGTCTCCTCCTGCGGTCGGTCGGCGCGCGCGGGTCCGCGCACGCGGGTGGGCCCTCGGGGCCCCTCAGTCGGTGGTGGCGGTTCCCACGCGGACCACACGGCCGTCACGGAAGCACACCTGGTGGAGGACGGCCTCCGGGTCGAGCAGCAGCGACCCGTCGTGGTAGTACGCGCACTGGGCGTCCTCGGGTTCGCGGTACATCCGGTGTTCCCCGGTGGTCAGCGGAACCGAGTCGGCCGGGAGGTGGCGTTCGGCCTCCTCCCGGGTGTCGCCGACCGAGATCCTCTCCAGGTCCTCGGGCGGCAGGACCTGTTCCTGCGCCGTCAGCGAGATCGGGCCCACCGAGACGACCACGGCCACCACCAGGAGGGTGACGGGCAGGGCCGCCAGCGCCACGGTCCACCCGCGGAACCTGCGGCGGGCCGCCCGTTGCAGGCGGTCGATGTCGTCCGGCTGCTCACGGGCGGTGTCGTCCGTCGAGGAGACGGGGACCGTGTCCCCGAGCGGCAGGGTCGCGGCCACCTCCCAGCCGCCGTCGCGCGGTCCGGCGGTGAACGACCCCCCGGCCACCCGGACGCGCTCGCGCAGTCCGATCAGCCCCCGGCCGCCGCCCTCGGGTGTCTCCGGCAGGACGCCGACCGGCGGGGCGTTGGTGACCCGCACCTCCAGGGCCGTGTCCCCGCTGGCGAGCCACACGGTGACCGAGGCGTCCGGCGCGTACTTGGCGGCGTTGGTCAGTGCCTCCTGGACCACCCGGTGCGTGGCCCGGCCGACCATCGGCGGCAGATCGGACACGTCGCCGTCGCGTACGAGCATGACGCGCATGCCGGAGTCGCGGGCCCGCTCGACCAGCGCGGGCACGCCCTCGTCGGCGGGGGCCGTGGGCGCGGGTTCGGCGTCGGTGCGCAGGACGCCGATGATCTCGCGCAGGTGCGCGGTCGCGTTGACCGCGTCGGCCCGCAGTTCGGCGACGGCGCGGCGGTGGTCGTCGGCCAGGTCCGGGGTGACCTCCAGCGCACCCGCGCGCAGGGCGATGAGGCTGAGCTCGTGGCCGAGCGAGTCGTGCATGTCCTGGGCGATCCGCGAGCGCTCACGCAGTCGCACCTGTTCCTCCGTCAGGCGGTGCTCGCGCTGGATGTGACGGGCGTGCTCCCACCCGGCCGCGGTCAGCGCCGCGTGCTGGCGCCGGTAGACGCCGATCAGCCACGGCAGGACGAGATAGAAGACCAGGGTGACGACGGCGACCGTCCAGGCCTCGACGTCACCCGACCACACCGTGACCAGAACGGCCAGCCAGAACGTGGTACCGGTGGCGAAGACGGTGACCGCGGGCCACAGGCTCGGGGAGCGGCGGCCGAGGAGGAAGGCGGCGCAGGGCACCAGGACACCCAGGGTGATCGAGGTGAGCCCCCCGAACAGGACCACGATGACCGCGAGGACGGGGTACAGGCGGGTGAGCACGATCACCAGCAGCCCGACCGCGAACAGGGCCGTGTGGAGGAGGAGGGCCGAACCGGGGCCCGTGTCTCCCCGGTTCCATGCCGCGGTGCCCTCCAGGAGCAGGCCCACACCGACCAGGGCCGCCAGAACGGCGTCGCGCGTGAGCGCGCGCCGGTTCGGCCAGCCGGGCAGCGGCCGCAGGGCGTGGCTCAGGGCCCGGAACGGCTCGGAGAAGTCCATGCGGACGAACCTACACAGTCCCGTCTCCAGGCACGGAACCAGCGAAAGTCGGAGGTTCGCACCACCTTCGTCACCCCGGTGACGTGGGCCGGACGTGCGAACCCACGGAATCGGGGCGACAACGGCCATATCATGGGATGATTTTTGGTTCCTCCGACGATTGCCCGTCCTCGGTCACCGTGCTGCAATCCGTGGGGGGACCGCCGCGTCGCGTGCGTCCGTCGGGGGGCGTCCCGCCCCTTCCGCGAAGCGACCCGCGGGCGGTGGCGGACAACAGGACTGGAAACGGGGAGTGGATGTCACCACTGGAGACACTGCGGCGCATGGACGCGATCGCCGGTTGGCCGCTGCTGACGGCCACGTTCCTGGCCCGGCTCCCCGTCTCCATGGCCCTCATCGGCCTGCTGACCCTGGTCGCGTCCGCCACCGGCAGCGTCGCCGTGGCCGGGATCGTCAGCGGCGCCTTCGCGTTGGGCGAGACCGTGGGCGGCCCCGTCATCGCCCGGTTCGCCGACCGCCACGGGCAGCGACGGCCGGTCCTGGTCACCGCGCTCGTGGACGCCGTCCTCATCGGCCTCCTCGTGGCGGCGGTCGCGGCGGACCGTTCGCCCGCCGCACTGACCGCGCTCGCCGCCCTGGCGGGCCTGTGCATGCCCCAGATCGGCCCCATGGCACGTACCCGGTGGGTGGGCCTCATCCGGGCGGCCGACCGCCGCGAGGCCGACCGCGAGCGCTCCCTCGCCGCGGCGATGTCGGTCGAGGGCGTGTTGGACGAGGCCGCCTTCGTCCTGGGCCCGGCCCTGGTCGGCGTGCTCACCGTCACCCTCTCCCCCTCAGCCAGCGTCCTGGGCGCCGCCGTGCTCATCGGAGTGTTCGGGAGCGTGTTCGCGCTGCACCCGACCGCACCGCCGGGAACACCGCCGGTGCGGGGCGCGGACGGCCGGATCGCCACGCCCGCCCTGATGGTGATCGCCGTCCCCATGTTCTGCCAGGGCATGTTCTTCGGCGGCATGTCCACCGGCGTGACCGCGTTCGCCACCGGCTCCGGCCACGGCGACCTGTCCGGGCTGATGTACGCCCTCCAGGGGTCCAGCAGCGCGGTCGCCGGTCTCCTGATGGCCTCCCTGCCCGTCGCGTTCACCCTCCCCGCCCGGGTCCGGGTCGCCGCCGCAGGACTGCTCCTGCTCACGTTCCCGCTCTACCTGGCGGACGGGGCCGTCGCCCTCTCCGCGGCCATCCTGGCGCTCGGAGTGGCGATCGGCCCGCACCTGGTGAGCCTGTTCGGACTGATCGAGCGGGCGGCTCCGCCGAGCCGGATGTCGCAGTCGATGGCACTGATCCTGAGCTTCCTCATCCTGGGCCAGTCGGTGGGATCGGTCACAGCCGGATCACTCGCCGACGCCTACGGCCACCAGGGAGCGTTCGCCCTGGCCAGTGCTGGTGCGCTGGTCGCGGTCGCGGTCAACACGCTGGTGTTGCGGAGCCGTTGGTACGTGCGCAAGGAAGGTGCGCAGGGCGCAACCGCCGGACCTCGGGAGGACGCCTCCGCGACACCGGGGAACGGCGGTACGTGACTCTCGGAACATCATGTGTTAAGCACGCGTTAAGGCGTCGCAGGGCACCGTCGGATCGGCCCTAGGCTCGATGACCGTGCTCGATCTACTGACCACCATGAAACCCGGGTCCGGCCGACGACGAAGAGAGGTCAAGGTGCCCCAGATCTGTGGACTCGCCCGCGTCACCCTCTCCGTCCGCGACCGCGACGAGAGCGTGCGCTTCTACCGCTCGGTCCTGGGATTCAAGGAGCTGCGCAGCGAGGACGAGAACGGCACCCTGCGTACCGAGTGCCGCCACTCCTGCGGATTCCTCCTCGACCTGGTCCAGCACCGGGACAACTTCAAGGGGCGGTTCGACCACCGCCGCTGCGGTCTGGACCGCCTCGTCCTCCGGGTGAACAACCTGGGCGAGCTGGAGGCATGGGAGGAGCGGTTCACCAAGCTGGACGTCGAGCACACCCCCGCCAGCCACGACGCCGACGGCTCCACCCTCGTCTTCTTCGACCCCGACGGCACCGAGCTGGCGCTCTTCTCCCCGGCCGAGATCGACGACGACGAGGACTGAGCCGCCCGGCGCCCCGGTCCACCTCAGTCGGACTCCACCAGCTTCAGGCGCACGTCCCGCTCGGCCAGCTCGTCCACGGCCGAACGCGGCAGCCGGTCATCGGTGATGATCAGGTCGAACTGCTCCAGGCTCGCCACGCGGAACGTGCCGAACTTGCCGTACTTGGTGCTGTCGACGGTCAGCACGCTCTTGGAGGCGATCCGCAGCAGTTCCTGCTTGGCGATGACCTTCGCCTCCGAGGGGGTCGTCGACCCGCGCTCGGCGTCCCAGGAGCTGCTGGCGATGAAGGCGAGGTCGACGTTGACCTTGCGCAGGAAGTCGGCGGTGAACTGGCCCACCGACGAGTGGTCCGAGTGGGACACCACGCCGCCGGTGTGGATCAGCTCGATCCCCGGGTACTCCATCAGGTGCCCGACGACGTTGAAGTCGCTGGTGATGACGGTCAGGCCGACCTTGTCCGTGAGCAGGGGGACCATCTGGAGCGTGGTGGTCCCCGCGTCCAGGTAGATGGTGAAGTTCTCTCTCACCAGGTCGGCGGCCGCACGTGCTATCGCCCGCTTGGCAGGTACCTCCAGCTGCGCCTTGGCCAGGTAGGACGGCTCGCTCTTGAGCCGCGCCGCCAGCCGGACGCCGCCCGTCACCGACAGGACCTTGCCGTCGTTCTCCAGAGCCTGGATGTCACGCCGGACCGTCATGTGGGACACGGACAGCATCGACGTGAGCTCGTTGATGCTCAACACGTGACGCTCCTGGAGGAGCTTCAGAATGTGCTCTCGTCGCTGGTCCGGGATCATCGTTCGCCTCACACTCCAGGGCCGACAGGAACGCCGTTCGGATACGACGCCATGTAACAGAGTTTCCCAGTTCAACGGAGCGGGACGGCGGTCTGACGACGTGACACGGCTCGCAGTGGCCGCGCGCCGCGGTCACACGACCGGACGACGGACCGGGCGCGCCCTCCCCCCCACCGGGTTGCGCAGCCCATCGTGCCATTGCGTCCTGGTCGGCGTTTTTCCTGTTTGCACCACGTACGGCCGCCGACTTTGCCACCCTGTCACCATGACGTTGTCCATCGCACTGAGCGGAGACACCGCACATTCACCGGGGAACACCCTCCCCGCCCTGCGATCAGCGTGGCGCGCAGGAGCCGACCTGGTCAAGGTCGACGTCCACCTGAGTTCGGACGGATATCCCGTCCTGGTCGACGAGCGCGTCGCCGCCCTACCGGGTGCCCCGCCCCGCCCGGTCACCGATCTCACGCTGGCCGAACTCGCGGTCACCAGGGACGACGTGGAGCGGCGCGTCCCCACCCTGATGGAGGTGCTGGGGGAGTTCCGCCCCGGGGCCGCCCCGCCCCTGCTGATCGACGCCGCCGCGCCGGACGCCGCGCTGGCCGCGGACGCCCTCCTGCGTGAACGGGGGCTGGCCGACCGCGTGCTCTTCACCGGCTCCGCCGAGACGCTGGGCGCGCTGCGGTCACGGAGTTCCGAAGTGCCCCTGCTCCTGGCGTGGGACCAGCCGGGCCTGCCCCCGGAGGACGTGGCGCGGACACTGCACCCGACCTATCTCGGGGTGCGCACCACACTCCTGAACCGGGAGCGGATCGGCGAGATCCACCGTTTCGGATATCGCGTGGCCGCATGGAACGTGAACGAGTTTCCAGAAATGGCGCGGTACGTCGGAATGGGCGTCGACGCGCTCGCCACGGAACGGATCGAGGATCTGTCGTCACTGACCAAGGATGCCGAGAAGGGAGGTCGGCAGGTCGCCGAACCCGCCTGAGAGCGGACGGAAGCAGCAGGTCGCGACACAGGTCGGGGATGTCGAACCACGTGGAGGACGGGTTGCGTGCCCCCGTTCGGCCGAAAAGGGTCGCATCAACCCCAGGTGCCGCATAAACCACATCATTCCACGCCGATTTCCCGCATTCCACCCGTCGTGACAACGTTCCGGGGATATCCTCGGAACGGCTTCCGACCGGACCGGGCGCCCGGTGCACCGCCCCCGCGGCGACCTCCGACCGACGAGGCACCGCACAGGTCAGGAGATCCCGGCCCGGGGGGACCGGCCCCCAGGCCCCTGGGCCGAGGCCGCTCGCACCAGCCCCAGCCGTCGCCCCCGAGGAGGTGATCCTGACGGCCACGTCCCGCACAGGACGCAAGGACCCGCCCAGGCGTGCCTCCACGGCTTCGCCCCCGGCGACCCGGTCCGCGCTGTCGCGCCCACCGGGAGGAGGGCGGGAACCCGAACCGGGCGGGCGGCGGTGCGCTCCACCGGCAGCCGCGCCGTCAACCGCCCCCAGGGGCCGGTCAGGATTTCGTACAAGCACCCGCGGCCCCCGCGACGGTGCGACGGCTACCCCTACACCACACAGAAGGAGGCAGGGCCTTCCTCCCCGGTCCGAGAGCCGGGGTATCCGACCCAAGATCCCCATGACGGCCGAGACCTCCCCTCACGCCCTCCGCGCCACGGCGCCCGTCCTGGACTGCGCGGCGCGCCTGTTGACCGAGCACGGCTCAGGCGGTATCGCCATGTCCGACCTGACCGCGCACATCGCGACCGAGACCGGAACCGACGCCGCCCGCCTCAGGCGCGCCTTCCCGACGCGCCTCGACCTCGCCTACGCGATCGTCCTGCGTTCCACCCGTGAGCGGGTCGACGGGCAGCTGGGCGCGGACGACACCGGCACCCCAGCGCTGGACCGTGTGGCGCGTCTGGTCAGACGGCACGTCGAGATCGGATGGAAGCACCGCGCGGCGACCGCGCTGGGGCAGGAACTGCTACCGGTCCTGCGTGCCGTACACCCCTCCCGGCACCGGGACATCACCTGCCTCACCCGCGCCTACCGCGAGCACCTCCGCACGATCATCGCGGACGGCGTCATCTCGGGGGACTTCGACATCCTGGACCCGGGCAGGACCGCCGACGACGTGCTGGAGACACTCGACTCGCTCCTGCACTGGTACGACCCCGGCGGCGGCCTGAGCCTGGACGACCTCGGCGCGGTCTACGTCGACCTGGTGGTCCACCACCACCTGGGCTGCCCGCGCTGACCGCGGGCCGGGGCGGCGCCTCCTTCCGGGTTCCGACCGGCCCTCAGACACCGACCAGGGCGTACAGGTCCACGGACTCGGCGATCGCGCGCAGCCCGGCGTCTCCCGGATGCAGGTGGTCGCCGGAGTCGTAGGCCGGCAGCAGACGCGTCGGATCGGCCGGGTCCCGCAGTACCAGGTCGAAGTCCCACACCCCGTCGTACACGGAGTCCGGGTCCCGTGCCTGGGCCCGCAGATGGGCGTTGACCTCCTGCCGGGCGCGCTCGGCCCTCGGCGTGCACAGGCTCTCGCCACCGCAGGGGGCGAGAGTGGCCACGAAGACCCGCAGGCCCCGTTCCCGGGCGAGCGCGGCGACCTCGTCGAGCCCCGCGGTGACCCTCCGCGCGGGCGTCCCCCACCGCAGGTCGTTGATCCCGGCGAAGACGACGACGGTGCCCACACCGTTCTGTGCCAGCACGTCGCGCCGGAACCGGTGCCGCAGACTGACACCGGCCGCGGTGTCGGCCAGGCCCTCGCCCGGGTAGAGGTCGCCGACGACCTGGTTGCCGGCCACTCCCGTGTTCAGCACCCCGGGGTGGGGGATGCCGTCCCGGGCGGCCAGCCGCTCGCTGAGCACGTCGGGCCAGCGGGCGTGGGCGTCGCGGGTGGCACCGACGCCGTCGGTGATGGAGTCGCCGATCACGGCGACCGCGCCCGGCGCGCCGAGGACCTCCACGCCGGTGAGGAAGGGCCACTGGGTGACGAATCCGGTGAACGGCTGCCCTGTGGTGTCCAGGGTGCGGTCCCCGCTGCCGGGGGCGCTCGTGAAACCGGTGTCCACGGCCGCGTAGTGGACCGGGGCGCTCGTCACGCGCTCCGGCAGGTAGATGCTCACCAGGATCTCGGTGTTGGCGGGCAGGCCGATCGCGACCGGATCGCTGAAGAGCTGCCCCCCGCCGGGGATGACGGCTCGGGACACGCCGTCGAAGGTGAGCGGAACCGCCGCTCCCTCCGTTCCGGCACCGGTCCCGCGCAGGCCGAGGGAGGCGGCCCCGACGGTGACGGCACGGTCCGAGAACGTGTTGTCGAGACGGATGCGCGCGCCGTGGCCGCCGGTGGTGGTGCGCACCGCCAGGCGCAGGGTCTGGTCCTGCCAGGGGCCGACCTCCAGCAGGGAGGAGGTGGCCCGGGACCAGGTGCCGACCCAGTCGTCACCCACGGGGGTCCCCTCCATGGCGAAGACCTGGATGTCGCCGCCGACCGGCGCGCGGGGCAGCACCACGTGTGCGACCTGGCGCAGGGGGTCGGCCGGGACCGTCCGGACGTACAGGCGCGCCCCGCCCACCGCGCCGCGGCCGAACAGGGAGGTGGAGTTGGTGTAGGGGAGGGAGAGGGCGGCGTCGGCCGCGGGGCCCGTCGCCCAGTCGGGCACGGAGAGGGTGAACTCCTCCTGCGACCCGTCGGTGTAGACGACGCGGCCGGTGCCGGCGACGGGTGCGTCGAGGTCGTCGTCCCGGGTGGCGGTGACGAGCAGGGCGACCGACCGGACGTGTTCCTCCTCCAGTGCCACGAACTGGCCGCGGCAGACCAGGTGGTCCGGGTTTCCGCCGCCGTAGGACGGCAGGTCGACCGAGGCGCCCAGGACGGTGATCTCCCCGCCGGGGTCCCACCCGGCCTCGGCCAGGGTCCGCGCGGACAGACTGTTGCCCGCTCCGTCGAGGTCTCCGCCGACGGCGGCTCCGTCGCGGGTGATGCCCACCCGGTCGACGAGGTCGGCGAAGGGCCGCGGTGCGATCGGCCGTTGCCCGGATGAGCGGGGTTCGGGTTCACGGGGGAGGAGGTGGACGGCCAGGGCGACCACCGCGAGCACCACGACCAGGACCGCTCCGCCGCGCACGAGACGGGAGGTGGGACGTCTGCGGCGTCCGGTCCCGTCACGTCGCCGTCGCCTGCCCGCGTTCACCACTCGCCTCTCCACCGATCCACGTGTCACCGACATAGAGGACGGCGCGGGGCGCACCGGGGTTGATGAGACATGGAACACGACCGCTCCGGGTGGGCCGCCAGTCTAGACCAGCACCGGTTCCTGTGGTGATGGGCCGGTATCGGCCGAATACGGAACCGGGTTCCGGCCCGGTGGCCTCCCGAACGGTCCGGAAGGTCGGGGGACGGCGCGAGCCGACCGCGTGGGCGCACCGGGGGCGGCGGGAGGGACCGTCCGCATATGACCTTCGGCGGCCACCAGGTCGGAGAACAACTCCGGCGCGGGACGGCAGGAAGAAAACTGACATCGGACGCGGAACGCCAGGGAGAACGCACACCAATCTACGCGATTAACAACGAAGTGGACATTTCACTTATCAGCATTCGCGAAAGATTCTCATATCTCATGGATATGCGCGGGCCGCCCCTCCCCTTTGGCGGGCAATACCGGGGCCGCCCGGCCCGGAGCGGCGAACACGGCCACTGTCGACCGGACGCCGACCCGGTGACCTCGGGAGCGCGCTCTGGGATGATGGACGCGGCCCCCTCACCGGGGGCCGCGGACGGGGCCGGCGGCCCCCGGTCGGATCCGCCTCCGCCACCCGCGTTCGACAGTGCACCGCGGAATCCGGGAACCGATACCCGGTGCGCGGCCGTCTGCTGAGGTAGGACCGCGACATCCCGTCCACACATCCACCGAAGGAGACACGCATGTCCCACCCCCAGACCCCCCCACCGGATGACCCCTACGGCCAGGGACAGCAGCCCGGCCACCAGGGCGGGACCGGCGGCTACACCCCTCCGCCGGGGTACCAGACCGGCGGCTACCCGGCCCAGCCCGGTGGCCACCCGCAGCCCCCGCAGCCCGGGTACGGCCCGCCCCCGCAGGGCGCCTACGGCCAGTACGGCCAGCCCGGGTACGGGGGCCAGCCCGGATACGGCGGCCAGCCCAGCCCGGACGACAGGCAGATGGCCTTCTTCGCCCACCTGGGCGGCGGCCTCCTCGGGTGGCTCGTCCCGCTCATCATCTGGCTGGTCAAGAAGGACGAGTCCCCGTTCGTCCGCCAGCAGGCGCTCGCCGCCCTGAACTTCCAGCTCGTCATGCTGATCGTGTACGTGGTCTCCGGCCTGCTCATGATCGTGCTGATCGGCTACCTGACCTGGCTCGCGGCGTGGATCTTCGCGGTGGTCATGGGAATCCGGGCCGGACAGGCCGCCAACCAGGGGCAGTCGTTCACGTACCCGTTCAACGTGACCTGGGTGAAGTAGCGGCCGAGGAGGCTGAGCGCGGACGCCGCCCATGCCGGGCCCCGACCAGGGGTGGGCGGCAATCCCGCACGAATACGAAATGAAGGGGCGTCACCGCGATGTCCGACTGTCGTCGACCCGAGGACACGGGTCGACGACACCCGATTTCGCGTTCGGCAAGGGGGTAGGCCGGGCAGGACTCGAACCCGCGACCCAGGGATTATGAGTCCCCTGCTCTAACCAGCTGAGCTACCGGCCCTCCGTCGTCGGCAAACGTCATCCTAACAGGATGCGTCCGGCGTTTCCGCGCCGGAAATCCATGAACTGCGGGAGATTGGCACACGGTCCCATCTGGGCACGGCCGCCTTCCCCGCACCTGGGTCACACGCTCCGGACACGGTCGGTCTAGGGTGGTGAGGTGCGGCGCGCGCCTGGTCGGACCCCAGCGCCCCGGCACGGACGCCGCTTCGTACCCGTTGGTAACATCTCGGGTCGCACTTCGTCGTCAGGAGAGTTCACGTCATGGCCCAAGTACCCGTCAACGTCACCGTCACCGGCGCCGCTGGCCAGATCGGCTACGCCCTGCTGTTCCGGATCGCCTCCGGTCAGCTGCTGGGGGCCGACACCCCGGTGAAGCTGCGTCTGCTGGAGATCCCGCAGGCCGTCAAGGCTGCCGAGGGCACGGCCATGGAGCTGGACGACTGCGCGTTCCCGCTCCTGCAGGGCATCGACATCTTCGACGACGCCCGTCAGGCCTTCGAGGGCGCCAACGTGGGTCTGCTCGTCGGTGCCCGCCCCCGCGGCAAGGGCATGGAGCGCGGCGACCTGCTGGAGGCCAACGGCGGCATCTTCAAGCCGCAGGGTGAGGCGATCAACGCGGGCGCGGCCGACGACATCCGCGTGCTGGTGGTCGGCAACCCCGCCAACACCAACGCCCTCATCGCCCAGAACCACGCGCCGGACGTCCCGGCCGAGCGCTTCACCGCGATGACCCGCCTCGACCACAACCGCGCGCTCACCCAGCTCGCCAAGAAGCTGAAGGTGTCGATCAACGACATCAAGAAGCTCACGATCTGGGGCAACCACTCCGCGACGCAGTACCCCGACCTGTTCCACGCCGAGGTCAACGGGGCCAACGCCGCCGCGGCCGTCGACGACCAGGCCTGGCTGGAGAACGACTTCATCCCCACCGTCGCCAAGCGCGGCGCCGCGATCATCGAGGCGCGGGGCGCCTCCTCGGCCGCCTCCGCCGCCAACGCCGCCATCGACCACGTCCACGACTGGGTCAACGGCACCCCCGAGGGCGACTGGACCTCCGCGGCCATCCCCTCCGACGGTTCCTACGGCGTTCCCGAGGGCCTCATCTCCTCCTTCCCGGTCGTGTCCAGGAACGGCAGCTGGGAGATCGTCCAGGGCCTGGAGATCGACGACTTCTCCCGCACCCGCATCGACGCCTCCGTCCAGGAGCTCGTCGAGGAGCGCGACACCGTCCGCAAGCTCGGTCTGGTCAAGTAACCGGTCCGCAGGCAGACAGCGCGCACGGCGGGGCGCGCCTCCTTTCCGGGGGGCGCGCCCCGCCGCCGTTTCCGGGCGGTGAACGGCGACCGTCCCGAAGGGTGCGCGGGAGCGGGCAGTATAGGAAGCGTGAGTCTCATTGATGTGCTTCCGGCCGAACCCGACCCCGACTCCCTCTTCGAGGCGTTCGCTTTGTGGGCCGAGGAGCGGGGCCTCACCCTCTACCCGCACCAGGAGGAGGCCCTCATCGAGGTCGTCTCCGGGTCCAACGTCATCCTCAACACCCCCACCGGCTCCGGCAAGAGCATGGTGGCCACGGGAGCGCTGTTCGCGGCGCTGTCCCGCGACGAGTGCGCGTTCTACACCGCGCCGATCAAGGCCCTGGTCTCGGAGAAGTTCTTCGACCTGTGCAGGATCTTCGGCACCGACAACGTCGGCATGATGACCGGCGACGCCAGTGTCAACGCCGACGCCCCCATCATCTGCTGCACGGCCGAGGTCCTGGCGCAGATCGCGCTCGCCGAGGGCGGCCGCGCCGACATCGGCACCGTGGTCATGGACGAGTTCCACTTCTACGCCGAGCCCGACCGCGGCTGGGCCTGGCAGGTGCCGCTGCTGGAGCTGCCCCAGTGCCAGTTCCTCCTCATGTCGGCCACCCTGGGCGACGTCACCCGGTTCGAGGAGGACCTCAAACGGCGTACCGGCCGTTCCACCGCCGTGGTCGCCTCCGCCGAACGACCCGTTCCGCTCTACTACGACTACCGGGCCACGCCGCTGCACGAGACGCTGGAGGAGCTCCTGTCCACCGGCCAGGCCCCGGTGTACATCGTGCACTTCACCCAGGCCCAGGCGGTCGAGCGGGCGCAGTCGCTGACCAGCATCAACATGTGCACCAAGGCGGAGAAGGCGGCGATCGCCGAGGAGATCGGCAACTTCCGCTTCACCACGAGGTTCGGCCGCAACCTGTCCCGGTACGTGCGGCACGGCATCGGCGTGCACCACGCGGGCATGCTGCCCAAGTACCGGCGGCTGGTCGAACGGCTGGCCCAGGCCGGTCTGCTCAAGGTCATCTGCGGCACCGACACCCTGGGCGTGGGCGTCAACGTGCCCATCCGCACCGTGCTGTTCACCGCCCTGAGCAAGTACGACGGGGTCCGGGTCCGCCGCCTGCGCGCACGCGAGTTCCACCAGATCGCCGGGCGGGCCGGACGGGCCGGGTTCGACACCGTCGGCAACGTGGTGGCCCAGGCACCCGAGCACGTCATCGAGAACGAGAAGGCGCTGGCCAAGGCGGGCGACGACGCCAAGAAGCGGCGCAAGGTCGTGCGCAAGAAGGCGCCCGAGGGGTTCGTCTCCTGGGACAAGGCCACCTTCGACAAGCTCATCGACGCCGAACCCGAACCGCTGACCTCCCGGTTCCGGGTCAGCAACGCGATGCTGCTCAGCGTGATCGGCCGTCCCGGCAACTGCTTCACCGCCATGCGGCACCTGCTCACGGAGAACCACGACGACCGCAGAACACAGCGCCGCCACATCCGCGAGGCGATCGCCATCTACCGGTCGCTGCTCGACGGCGGCATCGTCGAGACGCTCCCCGAGCCCGACCAGCAGGGCCGCACCGCGCGGCTCACGGTCGACCTCCAGGCCGACTTCGCGCTCAACCAGCCGCTGTCCACCTTCGCCCTGGCCGCCCTGGACCTGCTCGACGCCGAGTCGCCCGGCTACCCGCTGGACGTGCTCAGCGTCGTGGAGTCCACCCTGGACGACCCCCGGCAGATCATGGGTGCCCAGCTGAACAAGGCGCGCGGCGAGGCCGTCCAGCAGATGAAGATGGACGGGATCGAGTACGAGGAGCGGATGGAGCGGCTGGAGGAGATCGACTACCCCAAGCCGTTGGAGGAGCTGCTCGACCACGCCTACGAGGTCTACCGGCGCGGGCACCCGTGGGTGGGCGATCACCCGTTGCGCCCCAAGTCCGTGGCGCGGGACATGTTCGAGAGGGCGATGACCTTCACCGAGTACGTGGGCTTCTACGAGCTCGCCCGTTCGGAGGGCCTGGTGCTGCGCTACCTGGCGAGCGCCTACAAGGCCCTGAACCAGACCGTGCCCGACGACGCCAAGACCGAGGAGCTGCGCGACCTCGTGGAGTGGCTCGGCGAACTGGTCCGCCAGGTCGACTCCAGCCTTCTGGACGAGTGGGAGCAGCTCACCAACCCGGAGGAGGAGTCGCCGGACGGGGAGGCCGCGGCCGAGGAGCGGGTGCGCCCGGTCACCGCCAACACGCGGGCCTTCCGGGTGCTGGTGCGCAACGAGATGTTCCGCCGGGTCGAGCTGGCCGCCCGCCGCCGCTACGCCGACCTGGGGAAGCTGGACTCCGACGGCGAGTGGGACGCCGAGGCGTGGGAGGACTCCCTGGAGGACTACTTCGAACAGCACGACGCGATCGGGACCGGCCCCGACGCACGGGGCCCCGCACTGCTGCTCATCGAGGAGGAGGACGGGCTCTGGCGGGTCCGCCAGATTCTCGCCGACCCGGCCGGGGACCACGACTGGGGGATCAGCGCCGAGGTCGACCTGGCCGCCTCCGACGCCGAGGGGCACGCGGTCGTCCGCGTCACCGACGTCGACCAGCTCTAGGGCTCTGCACCTGCTTCCGGGCCTCCGCCCGCCCGTCGCCCGCCGTCGCCCCCGGGGCGCTGCGCGCGGCGGGCGGGCTGGCGCCCGCCACCACCCTCGAACGGCGCCTCCGGCGCGGGTACCCCCGGGCCCACGCTAACGGCCGCCGTCCGCCAGCAGGTGGGCGTTGACCCCGCGCACGCCCTCGGCCAGGTCGGGGCGTTCCACGACGTCCCGGCCGGAGCGGCGCAGCCGTTCGGCACCGTCGCAGTCCACGAACAGCTCCGGCTCGCGCCAGGCGAAGACCACGCGCGGGATCGGGGTGCCCAGCACCAGCTCCGCGCAGGGCACGGGCCGGGAGGAGCGGGCACTGCACGGCTCCAGCGACGAGTAGAGGGTGGCTCCGTCCAGGCGGGGGTCCCCGCCGTCCAGCTCCCTGAGCGCGACCTCCTCGGCGTGGTCGTGCGGGGAGTCCCGGCGGGAGTAACCCTCGCCCAGGAGCGTGCCGTCGGCGGCGACCACGACCGCCCCGACGGAGAAGGCGGTGGCCGAGGGCGGGCAGTTCCGGGAGAGCTCCACGGCGCGGCGCAACCAGTGCGCGTCGGCGCCGCCCTCGGCGGGGGGCGGTCCGACGGTCACCGGTGGTCCTCCGTCTCCCCCAGGCGGTAGCGCAGGACGGCGACGTCGCCGATCGCGCGGGCCTCGACCAGGCGCATGGGCGCCCGTGGCCCGTGCGGGAAGGCTCCGGGCAGGACGAAGCGCGGGGCGTCCTCCTCCCCCACGAAGAACGGGGCGACCGCCAGCCGGAGTTCGTCCGCCATGCCGGAGGTGAGGAAGAGCGTGTGGATGTGCCCGCCGCCCTCCACGAGCAGGCGCTCGACACCGCGCGCGGCCAGATCGGCCAGGATCTCCTCGGCGGTGGGCGGATCCCCCGCGTCCACGACCTCGGCCGGGGGCTCCGCGCTCGGACGGGCGGCCAGGCGCTCGCGGGCCAGGGCGAGACCGTCGCCTCCGGTGTAGACGACCGCGCCGGCGTCCCCGGTCGAGAAGAGGCGGGCGGCCGGATCGACGTCCCCGCTCCGGGTGACCACGGCCTTGAGCAGGTTCTCGGTGCGGCCCCGGGCCCGACGGCGCTCACGCAGTTCCGGGGAGCGCACGAGGAGCCGCGGATCGTCCGCCCGCAGGGTGCCCGCACCGACGAGGATGGCGTCGCAGCCGGCCCGGAGTTCGTCGATCTCGGCGAAGTCCGCCTCGTTGGACAGCCGGAGCCGTTCGGGGCTGGTGTCGTCGATACGCCCGTCGACCGACACGGCGCAGCTCAGGATGGTGTGGGGACGGTCCATCCCCCCAGGCTAACCGCGTGGCACGGTCGGAACGCGCCACTCCCCCGCGCCACATGACCGCGCGAGGGGTGAAGGGTTTTCGACGGCGGCCGCGCCGCCGCACTTCCTGCGCTTTCGCGGCGGACGGCACGGATTCACGCAGGCAGCGAGTACACACGGGGAATTAGCTGACCGTTTTGGCGGCGACCTTATTCTACTCCGCTCCGTATGCGACTCGTGGCCCTTTGGCGACATACGTGGACAATCCACTTTCCAACACGTGTTCGAGGAAGCGCCTCCGACCACGCCACGCGCACACCCCCGGGAGCGCGCGATCGACTACCCCCCAGGCCCCGCGCACCCGACCGCGCGGATCCTCCCGGAGCACGCTCCGCCTCCAGATCCCCCACAAAATGGACATTGAGGGTATATGACCTGGTTGTTCCTGGATTGGAGTAACACACAGCGCGAGACGCCACAGTGGCATCCTCGGGCACGTGTTTTTTTACGACCCGTATCCTCGACTCGGTTAACAAACACCGCCCGTGAGGAATACAATCCCAGGAGTCGACCACACTTCCCCACCTCACGACAAGAGGACGGCGATGTCGCGATTCACCTCCCCCGATTTCCTGCGACAGGCGGGGGGCAAACACCTCCGGGCCAAGCCGCCGCCCGTCGTCGATCTGGGCCAGCCCAGCATCGCGCGGCTGCGCTCCTTCCACCTCAAGGGCAAGGACCACTTCGAGGGCGACCGTGAGCTCGCCACCCGCGCCGACCAGGCCGCGCCCGGCTTCCAGGAGATCGTGCTCGGTGAGCGCGCCTTCCTTCAACGGGCCGTCCGGCGCCTGGCTGAGGAGGCGGGGATCACGCAGTTCCTGCAGTTCGGGGCGGGTCTGCCCGCTCCGGGCGACCCGCACGAGATCGCCCGGTCGATCGCTCCGGACACCCGCGTCGTCTACGCCACCGACGACCCCATGGTGCTCACCCACCACCGGGCCCTGCTCCGCGACGGCCGCACCACCACCGCCGTACACGGAGGGCTCACCGAACCCGGGCAGGTCCTGCGCGACCCCGAGACCCGCCGGTTCCTCGACTTCGACCGACCGGTCGGGCTGCTGCTCACCGGCGTCGTGCCGCACGTGTCCGACGACGAGGGCCCGGCCGGGCACATCGCGACCCTGCGCGAGGCGTTCGCCCCCGGCAGCCATCTCGTCCTGAGCCACTACTGCCGCCCCGACCGGAGCCGGTACGCCAAGGACGCGGCCCGCGCCGACCGCCTGGAGGACGTCTTCGTCGAGAGCCTCGGCTCCGGCTGGTGGCGCAGCCAGCGCGAGGTGGAGGCCCTCTTCGACGGCTGGGAGACCCTCAGCCCCGGAGTCCTGGAGATCCAGCGCTGGCACACGCTGCCCGTCGCACCGCCCGTCCCCGGCTGCTACCAGATGCCGCGCCGCAACCGTCGGCTGATCATCGGCGGTGTGGGCCGGATCTGAACCCGTCGCCCTCTCTCCCCCGCGTTGGAGCCCACGGCCCGACAGCGGGTGAGGGGCGTCGTGTGCGTACCCGCCGGGAACGACGAAGGGCCCTCCCCCCGGAGGGAAGGACCCTTGACCTGCTCCCGCGACTGGACTCGAACCAGTAACCTGCCGGTTAACAGCCGGCTGCTCTGCCGATTGAGCTACGCGGGACCGCGCCCGTGCGGCCCCCTGCCGGGGCCGTGGCGACAGCCACCAGCCTAGCGCCTTCCGAGGGGTGCTCGTGACGGTTTTTCGGCACTGCTTCCCGCTCTCCGGGAGGTGGGCGATGACGGCGGTCAGGCCGGTGACGACAGTGGGGTCGAACCGGACCGGGTCGCCGCCCGGGTCCACCGCGACGCCCGCCGGACGTGCCATGGTGGTTCCGTCGGCGCAGCGGACCGTGGGCGTCCGCGCACCCGTGGAGACAGCGCCCGCGGGAAACCGCGCGTAGGCGCCGACCGCGTCGGTGCGGTCGCGGAGTCCGCTGCCGGAGCAGCCGGACCGGCCGGAGTCGGTACCGGCCCTCCCGGGATTCCCCTCCGCGCGCAGACCGGCGGTCGGGGCGTCCACGGAAGGCACCCGGGGCCGCGTGGGGGCGTCCACACGACGAAGGGCCCTCCCCCGAGGGGGAAGGACCCTTGACCTGCTCCCGCGACTGGACTCGAACCAGTAACCTGCCGGTTAACAGCCGGCTGCTCTGCCGATTGAGCTACGCGGGACCGCGCCCGTGCGGCCCCCTGCCGGGGTCCGCCGCATCGACAGGGACCAGCCTAGCGTGCTTTTCGGAGTGCTCGTGACCGGTGTCGAGCCGTGTGGCCGCGGCCACGACGCGGTAACGTCAGGGCACGAACCACCCCGAACGCCACCAAGGCCTGGAGAGGGAGCCCATGCGCTACCGGATCACCTTCGTCGCCGGACTCGCCATCGGTTACGTCCTGGGCGCCAAGGCGGGCAGGGCCCGCTACGAGCAGCTGGCCCGCACCGCCAGGAAGGTCGCCGACAGCCCTGTGGTGCAGGAGGTGGCCGGGCTCGTGGGCGCGCAGGTCAGCAACGCGGGCCGCACGGTCTACGACAAGGCCGTCGACACCCTGCCCGTCACCTCCCTGCGCGACTTCCTCGCCCGCCCCACGGAGGAGGAGAGGGAACTGGTCGAGTGGGAGCGGCACATGGCCCAAGGCGGGCCGTCGGGCGCGAACGGCGCGTCCGAGAGCCCCCGGGACCGCTAGTGGGCCTGTTCCGCCGGGGGGTCCCCGAGTCGGTCCGCGCCCGGCTGGAGCGCGGCGAGCGCGTGCTCGCCCACGTTCCGGTACGCGCGGCCGAGGGCGGGGAGCCCCTCCTGGTCGCCACCACACGGGCCCTGTACCTGCCCGACGGGCACGCGGTGCCCTGGCAGAACATCGACCAGGCGCGGTGGACCCCGGACACGCTGACCTTCGACGAGGAGGGGGCCGGCCGACACACCGTCCGGCTGCGTTCGGAGCCCGCGGAGGACGCCGTCGACTACCGCCGCATGGCCGAGACGGTGGCCGAACGCGTCACCGCCACCATCCTCGTCAACCGGTTCGTCCCCTACCCCCGGAGCGACTCGGCCACCGGTTTCCGTCTGGTGGCGCGCAGGCCGCCCGGAGGCAGTGAGGCGCACTGGCGCGTGTACCTGAGCGAGGGCCTGGACCCGCGGGACCGGACCCTGTCGGAGTCCGTCGCGCAGGTCCTGGCCGCCCTCCGGGAGCAGATGGGCGTCTGAGCTCTGTCCGTGCGCGCTCACAGGCCCGCCCACCGCCCTGGCGCCACGCCTACGGCGCGGTCCCTCCCCCTGAGGCCCGGAGCGTGGGGAACCGGGATTCCCCGTCGTCGCCCCCCTACCGCTCGCTGCCCACCGGCGGCTCGGCTCCTCCCGCGGAACCCGGCACGCCCCTCGCGGCGATCCCCCGGGCGAGGACCTCGGCCAGGTGCAGCGCCCGGCGGCCGGTGCCCTGCCCGATCTGCGTACGACAGCTGTAGCCGTCGGCCATGACCAGGGTGTCCGCGTCCGCCGCGCGCACCCGGGGCAGCAGGTCGCGCTCACCGATGGCGGTGGACACCTCGTAGTGCCCCTCGGTGAACCCGAAGTCCCCCGCGAGTCCGCAGCAACCCGAGTCCAGGACCTCTCCGTCGATCCCCGCCCTGGCGATGAGCTCGCGCTCGGCGTCGAAACCCATCACGGCGTGCTGATGGCAGTGCACCTGCGCCAGCGCCCTCGCCGAGAGCCGGGGCGGCTGCCACTCGGGCGCCTGGGCGTTGAGCAGGCCCGCCAGGGTGTACACGGACTCGGCGACGCGCTCGCTCTCGGGACCGGGCAGCAGCTCCACCAGGTCGTGCCTCAGGGCCGCCGTGCAGCTCGGCTCCAGCCCGACGACCGGCAGCCCCTCGGCCACCAGCGGTGCCAGCGCGCGGACGGCACGGCGCATCACCGTGCGCGCGACGTCCAACTGACCGGTGGACACCCAGGTCAGACCACAGCACACCTGCCCCCGGGGCAGCACGACGGTGAAGCCCGCGTCCTCCAGGACCCGCGTGGCGGCCGCGAGTACCCCCGGATTGAGGTGGTTGCCGAAGGTGTCCGGCCACAGCACGACCCGGCGTCCGCCCGTACGGGCCTCCCCGCGCGCGGCGCGGCGCCGGAACGCTCGGGTGAAGGTGGTGGCGGCGAAGGCGGGCAGGTCCCTGCGCGCGGCCACCCCGGCGACCCGCTTGGCCAGCCGTGACACCCCGGGCAGGCGACCCGCCCGGTTGGCCTCGGCCGGAGCCAGGGCCGCCAGCCGGGCCCAGACCGGCAGCCAACCCATCGAGTAGTGCGCGGCGGGGCGCACCCGGCCCCTGTAGTGCTGGTGGAGGAACTCGGCCTTGTAGGCGGCCATGTCCACGTTGACCGGGCAGTCGCTCAGGCATCCCTTGCACGACAGGCACAGGTCGAGGCTCTCGCGCACCTCCTCCGACCGCCAGCCGTCGGTGATGACCTCACCGTTGGCCATCTCGAACAACAGGTGGGCGCGCCCCCGGGTGGAGTGCCGCTCCTCCTGGGTGACCTGGTAGCTCGGGCACATGACACCGGGACCGCTCTGGCGGCGGCACTTGCCCACACCGGAGCAGCGGCGCAGGGTCCGGGCGAAGTCGCCGTCGTCGTCGGCGTAGGCCAGGGTGACCTCCGACAGGAGCGGCAGGGCCGGCCGACGGTCGGCGGCCACCCGGATGTCGGCGTCCAGGGGCAGGGGGTCGACGATGACGCCCGGGTTCATCAGGCCGTCGGGGTCCCACGCGCGTTTGAAGGCGCCGAACGCCCGGATGACCGCATCGGGGTACATGCGGCCCAGGAGTTCGGAACGGGCCTGGCCGTCGCCGTGCTCGCCGGACAGGGAGCCGCCGTGCGCGACGACGAGGTCGGCCGCCTCCTCCATGAACGCCCGGTACTCCCGGCGCCCCCGCTCGTGGGTGAGGCCGAAGTCGATGCGCACGTGCAGGCAGCCGTCACCGAAGTGCCCGTAGACCACGCCGAAACGGCCGTGCCGTTCCATGAGCGCGTCGAAGGCACGCAGGTAGCCGCCGAGGTTCTCCGGCGGCACGGCGGCGTCCTCCCAGCCGGACCAGGCGTCGTGGCCGTCGGGGGTGCGCTGGGTGAGTCCGGCTCCCTCCTCACGGATCCGCCACAGCGCCCTCTGGTGGGCGGCGTCGGTGACCACGACCGCGTCACTCGGGCGGGAGGCGCCCTTGAGCCCGGAGAGCATCCGCTCCGCCGCCTCGGCGGCCTCGGCCGGGTCCCCTCCGGCGATCTCCACCAGGAGCCAGGCCCCGCCCTCGGGCAGCGGTACGCGGGAGCGGGAGCCGCTGCGGTCCAGTGCGGCGACCATGCGGTGGTTGATGCCCTCGACCGTCAGCGGCGCGTGGCCGAGCAGGTCGGGGACGGCGTCGGCGGCCGAGGCGGCGTCAGGGTAGCCCAGGACGGCCAGGGCGCGGGCGGGCGGCGACTCGACCAGGCGCACGGTGGCGCCGAGCACGAACACGCACGTGCCCTCGGTGCCGACGAGGGCGGCGGCGACGTCGCGCCCCTTCTCCGGGAGCAGCCGGTCCAGGGCGTAGCCGGAGACGCGGCGCCGGAACTCGGGCATGGCGGTGCGCAGTTCGGCGCGGTGCTCCTGGACGAGGCGGTCGAGTTCGGTGTAGATCCGGCCCTCGCGCCCGGGCCGCCGGGTCAGCTCCTCCCACTCCTGCGCGCTGTGCCGGGAGCCGACGGTCATGCGGGTGCCGTCGCCGAGCAGGACGTCGAGGGAGACGATGTTGTCGGCGGTGGTGCCCCAGGCCACGGAGTGGGAGCCGCAGGCGTTGTTGCCGACCATGCCGCCGATCGTGCAGCGGCTGTGCGTGGAGGGGTCGGGTGCGAAGGTGAGCCCGTGCTCGGCGGTCGCCCGGCGCAGGTCGTCGAGGATGACTCCGGGCTGGACGGTGGCGGTGCGGGTGGCGGGGTCGACGTCCTCGATCGCGCGCAGGTGGCGGGAGGTGTCGATGACGACACCGGTGCCGATGGCGTTGCCCGCGATCGACGTGCCGCCGCCGCGCGGCACGACCGGGACTCCGTGCTCGGCGCAGGTGCGTACGGCGGCCACGCAGTCGTCGACGGTCTCGGGGATGACGACGCCGAGCGGGACGCGGCGGTAGTTGGAGGCGTCGGAGGTGTACAGGGCGAGCGTTCCCGGGTCGAAGGCGACCGTGCCCCGGACCCGTTGTTCCAGGTCGCGGCGGAGGTCGGCGGGGGCTGTGCGGGAGGAGGTGTGCTGCGCGTCGGCCATGTCCTCAGCGTGGCCGCCCGGGTCCGGCCCTGGCAACCGCGGCGCGCCCCGGATCGCCACCGGTTCCGGAGAACCGCGCCCGTCCCCGGTCAGTCCAGGGACTCGTCCATGGCCCGGACCAGGGTGCCGTCCGGGTCCATGTCCAGGTTCCACATCATCAGCCCGCCCAGTCCGCGGTCCCGCACGTACTCGCCCTTGAGCGCGATCACGTCGGTGTTGTCGTAGGTCCACCACGTGTGGCCGTCGTAGATCCAGTACGCGCCCGCCTCCTCGTCGAGGAAACGTCGGCCCGCGCGCTCCTCCAGGTCCGCGAAGGCCATGGTGGGACCGTCGTAGGCGTCCTCGGCGGGCGACTCGGGGACCTGGCCGCGGCCCGCGTCCGCCGCTCCCACGCCCTGCCAGCCGCGGCCGAAGGCGGGCACGCCCACGACCAGCCGGGAGGGGTGCGCGCCCAGGTCCAGGTAGCGCTGGACGGCGCGGTCGACGCTGTTGGCGTCGGAATCGCCCTCGGGGGCGTACAGGTTGGAGTGGTGCGCGGTCCGCTCGCTCCAGGGTCCCGCGAAGTCGTAGCCCTGGACGGTGGCGAAGTCGACGAGGTCGAACAGCTCCGCGTCGTAGGCGGCGCTCTGCTCGGCGCCGCCCGGCAGCGACACCGAGAGCGTGTACTCCCTGCCGGTCTCCTCGGACAGCGCGTCGAGCTGTCGGCGGAACTCCGCCACCAGCGGGGTGAGGTGGGCGGCGTCGTCGGGGTGGACCGTGTTGCCCGGGGCGCCGCCTCCGCCGGGCCACTCCCAGTCGAGGTCGACGCCGTCGAAGACCCCGGCCGCGGCCCCGTCGCCGCCCTGCGGTCCGCCGTCGCGCACCGGCAGGTCACCGCGGATCCACAGGTCCAGGCAGGAGGTGACGAAGGCCGCGCGCGACTCGGGGGTGCGGGCCGCCACGGAGAAGTGGGTCGACCAGCTCCATCCGCCCAGCGACAGGCTCGCCCCCAGGTCGGGGTACTCCTCCCGCAGCAGCCGCAGCTGGTGCAGCCCCCCGGCGAGGTCCTGGCCGGGGTCGTCGGCCCGGCCGTCGACGCTCTCCTGTGCGGTGTACGGCCGCTGGTAGAGCTCCCAGGGCTGGTCGTCGCGGTCGGCGGGGATGTGGCACAGGCCGTCCTCGCTGATGTCCCCGAAGGCCCACATGAGGCGGGTCAGGTGCTCCGGGGCGCCGCTGGCCGCCACGTCCGCGACGGTGAAGTCGCGGGCGGCCGTGTTCCAGCCCGCGAAGTAGGCGACGCGTTCGGGTGCGCGGCCGCCGAGCAGGACGAGGGCGGTGGCGACGAGGGCGCCGACCGCCAGCGCGGCGGCCAGGAGGGCCACGGGACGGCGGTGGAGGGGTCTGGCCGGGGAGGTTCGGATGGCCTGCACCCTTCGAGCCTAGGCACGGAGCGGCGCGAACGCAGGGCCCACGGTCGGGACGGCCACATCAGGCCACATCGGCCGTCAGTCCCCGAACGGGGAACCCGGGGCGCCGCTGACACGTTCCCCGTGCCGCCGCCCGGTGGTCAGCCGCTCGTGAGGTAGTCGCGCAGGGTGCCCGCCCGGGAGGGGTGGCGCAGCTTGGCCAGCGTCTTGGCCTCGATCTGGCGGATCCGCTCGCGGGTGACACCGAACTCGCGGCCGACCTCCTCCAGTGTGCGCGGGTGGCCGTCGGCCATGCCGAAGCGGAGCCGGATGATCCGCCGCTCCCGTTCGGACAGGTCGCCCAGCAGGGAGCGCAGCTGCTCCTGGAGGAGGGTGAAGGAGGCCGCCTCCACCGGGACGACGGCGTCGGAGTCCTCGATGAAGTCGCCGAAGTCGGACTCCTCCTCACCGATGGGGGACTGGAGTGAGACCGGTTCACGGGCGATCCGCTGGATCTCCAGGACCCGTTCGCCGTTGAACCCCACGGCGCGGGAGATCTCGGCGGTGCTCGGCTCGCGGCCCAGCTGCTGGTGGAGCCGGTGCTGCACGCGCAGGAGCTTGTTGATCGTCTCCACCATGTGCACGGGGATCCGGATCGTGCGCGCCTGGTCGGCGATGGCGCGGGTGATGGCCTGGCGGATCCACCACGTGGCGTAGGTGGAGAACTTGAACCCCTTGGCGTAGTCGAACTTCTCCACCGCGCGGATCAGTCCCAGGTTGCCCTCCTGGATGAGGTCGAGGAAGAGCAGTCCCCGCCCCATGTAGCGCTTGGCGATCGACACGACGAGCCGGAGGTTGGACTCGATCAGCCGCCGTTTGGCCCGCAGACCCTCCTCGACCAGCGCGTCGAGCTCCTCGGCCGTGCACACCGCCGCGTCCGGCCCGCGGCGCTGGGCGTACAGGCCCGCCTCGATCGCCTTGGCCAGGTCGACCTCCTCCTCGGCGGTGAGCAGCGGCACCCGGCCGATCTCCCCCAGGTAGAGGCGGACCAGGTCCGAACCCGAGCGTCTGCCGCCGTCGGCCTGGGGGCCGGTCTCCTCGGCGTCGGCGACCTCGACCCCGACACGGGACAGGTGCCGCACCGCCTCGTCCAGGGATCCGGGGGGCGCGGCCAACTGTTCCAGGGCCGAGGCGACCTCACCGCGACTGACCGTTCCCCGGCCCGCGTCCGGCAGCATCCGGATCACTTGTCGAACCGACGGTATTTCGTGCGTCACAACTGTGGGAGCCACCAGTACATTGTGCCGCTCCGGGTGCCGTTAAGGGGAGGCCTACTATTGTCACCCCACTGCTACATCGCCCCCTGGCCACCCTCCTGGAGGGCGCGTTTCTCCTGTTGAAGCTTCATGAGCTCGGCGAATACCCGCTGTTGTTCATCCACGTGGGACGTACCTTCGAGCCGGGCCAGTTCGGATTTGAGGTTTGCCACCCGGCGATTGATGGAATGAGTCTTGATTGTGCCCAGCATTTGAGTGGCGTAATGCTCGTCGAGTTCTCCATAGAACTCCACGGGTTCGACCACCAATCGGGTGAGGAAATCGCGCTGGGCGTCATTCGGCGCGGCCTCGCGCAGATCGTTCACCCAGCCCTGCGGGTCGTGCGCGGCGGCCACCCCGCCGCCCCGGGCGATGAGGGCGAGCACCGCCCTGTGCTGCGGGACGGTGAAGTCCTCGTCGGTGAACTCGTCGAACCCCCGGGCCAGACCCGGGAACTGCACGGCGATCTTGAGGGCCTGCCGCTCCCGCTGGACCGAGGGGTCGCGCAGGTCGTAGGGGGCCTCCCCCGCGTCCGGGGTCGGAACCGGGCGGGCGTCGGCGCGCGGCCCCCGGTCACCTCCGCGTGCGGCGCCCCCGCGCATGTGCTGGGCCACCCGGCGCTGGACGAGGGCCTCGTCCATGATCCCGGTCCAGCGGTCCAGGCTCGCGCCGTAGTTGCGGCGCACGCCCTCGTCGCGGATGCTCGCCACGATGGGCGCGGCCGCGTCCAGGGCGGCCATCCGGCCCTCGGGGGAGGAGAGGTCGTAGCCCTCCATGACGTTGCGGATCATGAACTCGTACAGCCGCACGGCTCCGTCGACGAGGTCGGCCACCGCCTGCGGTCCGTGCTGGAAGCGCAGGTCGCAGGGGTCCAGACCGTCGGCCTGCACGGCGACGTAGGTCTCGGAGGTGAACCCGTGCTCCTCGGCGAAGGCGCGCACGGCCGCCTTCTGCCCGGCCTTGTCCCCGTCGAAGGTGAAGACCACCCGGCCGCCCTGGTTGGTCCGGCCCAGGAGCATGCGGCGCAGGATCTTGACGTGGTCCTCGCCGAAGGACGTGCCGCAGGTGGCCACGGCGGTGGTCACCCCGGCGTCGTGGCAGGCCATGACGTCGGTGTAGCCCTCGACGATGACCGCCTCGCCCTTCTGTGAGATGTCGCGCTTGGCCAGGTCGAGCCCGTACAGCAGCCGCCCTTTGTGGAAGATGGGGCTCTCCGGCGAGTTGAGGTACTTGGGGCCGTCCTCGGAGGGGTCGAGCTTGCGGGCGCCGAAGCCGACGACCTCGCCGGTGACCTCGCGCACCGGCCACAGAAGCCGGTTGCGGAAGCGGTCGTAGGCTCCGCGCCGCCCCTGGCTGGCCAGGCCGCCGCTGATCAGCTCCTGGTCGGTGAAGCCCTTGCGGCGCAGGTGCGCGGTCAGGTTCTCCCATCCGGCGGGGGCGAAGCCGAGGCCGAAGCGCTCGGCGTGGGTGCGGTTGAAGCCGCGTTCGGTGAGGAAACGGCGTGCGGTCGCCGCCTCGGGGGACAGCAGCCGTTCGGCGTAGAACTCGGCCGCGGCGCGGTGGGCGTCGAGCAGGCGCTGGCGCTTGCCCTCGTCGCGCCTGGTGCTGCGGCCGCCCTCCTCGTAGCGCAGGGTGATGCCCGACTGGCGGGCGAGGGACTCGACCGCCTCGGTGAAGCTCAGGCTGTCGATCCGCTGGAGGAAGGAGATGACGTCCCCTCCCTCGTTGCAGCCGAAGCAGTACCAGAGGTTCTTGGCGGGGGTGACGTTGAAGGAGGGGGACTTCTCGTCGTGGAACGGGCACAGTCCCTTGAGCGAGCCGCCTCCGGCGTTGCGCAGCTGGAGGTACTCGCCGATCACGTCCGCGATGGGGGTGCGTTCGCGCACCAGGGCGATGTCTTCGTCTTTGATCCGTCCTGCCACGACTGCCAGCGTAGTTCGCCCCGCGGGCCCTCCGTCCCCGTCCACAGGTTCGTCCGTCGCCCGCCACCGCCCGGGGCAGCCTCGTGGACGGGTGGGCGCCCGCCCGCCGCCCGCCACCGAGCGGTGGCTCCGGCGCGGCACCACGCCCGTTCCCCTTCCGTCCACCTCGGCGCCACCGGGGCGTCGGCCGCGCCTGGCAGCGTCGGGAACCCCAGCCGAGGAGGATCGACAACGGTGCCCGGTCTCCCCCCGCCGTTCGACCGTCGCTCGACCTGGATCGCGGTCGGCGCCGCCGCGGTGGCCGCGGTCCTGGTCACGGTCGGGTTCGCCGTGTTCACGCGCCAGACGACGCCGGTCGACGGCGTGGTCGGCTCGGAGAAGGTCGAGTTCTTCGAGGACGAGCGCGTCCAGGAGCGCTTCGGGTCCCTGGGGTACACGGTCACCGTGCGCCCCCGGGGCTCCCGGTTGCTGGGCGAGCGGACCGACGGCGCCGACTTCGTCTCCCCCGGCTCACGCCACCTGGCCGAACGCGCCCGGGAGCTCAACAGCGTCTCGACCGGGTACGTGCCGTTCAGTACCCCGATGGTCCTGCTCGGCCACGCACCGATGGTGCGCGCGCTGGAGGGCGCCGGGGTCGCCTCCCTGGAGGAGGACCGCACCTGGTCCTTCGACATGTCCGCCTACCTGGAGCTGACCGAGGAGCGGACCCGCTGGCGCGACCTGCCCGGGGACTCGGTGAGTTCCGGCAACCGCAACGAGGTGCTGGTCCGCACCACCGACCCGCGCACGTCCAACTCCGCCGCCATGCACGCCGTGGTGCTGTCCTACCTGCTCAACGGCGAGGAGGTGCTGGCGCCCGGCCCCGTCGACCAGGAGATCTCCGACACCATCTCCCGGCTCTTCCTCGCCCAGGGCCAGCCGCCGGAGTCCTCGCAACAGCCCTTCGAGCAGTTCCGCGACCTCGGCGCCGGGCACACGCCGCTGGTGTGGGTGTACGAGTCCCAGTACGTGCAGGCGATGGTGAACGGACCGGCGCTGCCCGAGGGCGTGGTCGTGCTCTACCCGGGACCGACCGTGTTCTCCGAGCACGCCGTGGTCCCCCTCACCAGGGCGGGCGACGAGGTCGGCCGCCTGCTCACCGAGGATCCCGAGCTCCAGGAGCTGGCCGCGGAACACGGCTTCCGCACCGACGGAACCGCCCGGTTCGACGCCCTGGTGGAGGAGTACGGCCTCCCGGTCCGCACCCAGGTCGCCGACGTGGTCCACCCCCCGACCTACGAGGCACTGGAGGCACTGCTGACCAGCATCGAGGACACCTACGAGGCCAGTGGGGCGATGCCGCCGGTACCCCAGGAGGCCGGCGGCCGGGGCGGGGGTGGCCGCGGATGAGGCGCGCACTGCCCGCGGCCGCCCTCGCGGTCGCGCTGGCGGCCTCCTCCTGCTCCCTCGTCGGGGGTCCGGGCCGGGACGCCCTGCGTGTCCTGGCCGGCAGCGAGGTCGCCGACCTGGAGCCGCTCCTGGAGGAGGTCGCCGAGCGCACCGGGGTGGAGGTGGAGCTCGACTACGGCGGCACGCTCGACGGGCTGGCGCGGGTGGCCGCCGGCGACACCGGGGACTACGACGCGGTGTGGTTCGCCTCCAACCGCTACCTGCACCTGCACGAGGGCGGTCGGACCGCCGTGCACACCGAGACGCCGATCATGGTCTCCCCCGTGGTCCTGGGCGTGGCCGAGGCCCGGGCCGAGGCCCTGGGGTGGACCGACGGCGCCGAGGTGACCTGGGCGGACGTGGCCGGGGCGGTCGCGGACCAGGAGCTGACCTACGGGATGACCAACCCGGGCGCCTCCAACTCGGGTTTCTCCGCGCTGATCGGGATCGCCTCGGCCCTGGCCGACACGGGCTCCGCCCTGCGCGGTGAGGACGTGGAGCGCGTCCGCCCGGAGCTGGCGGAGTTCTTCGGGGGCCAGGAGGTGACCGCGGGCTCCTCCGGATGGCTGGCCGAGGACTTCGAGCGGCGTGCCCGGGAGGGGCGGCCGGTCGACGGGATGATCAACTACGAGTCGGTGCTGCTGTCGGTCAACGACTCGGGGGTGCTGGAGGAGCCGCTCACCCTGGTGCACCCGGCCGACGGAACCGTGACGGCGGACTACCCGCTGACACTGCTGGCCGACCCGTCGGAGGAGACCCTGTCCGCCTACGAGCGGCTGGTCGGGGACCTGCTGTCGGAGGAGACGCAGCAGCGCGTGGCCGACGACACGTGGCGGCGCCCGGTCACCCGGGGGGCCTCGCTCACGGCGGACGTGCCACCGCTGGTCGAACTGCCCTTCCCCGCCCAGTTGGGGGTGGTCGACGCACTGGTCGCGGACTACGTCGGCGCCCTGCGGCGGCCGGCGCGCACGGTGTACGTGCTGGACGTGTCCGCGTCGATGGAGGGTGACCGGATCGAGGACCTGAGGTCGTCGCTGGAGGCGCTGACCGGAGCGGACGGCGGATCCCTCGCCCATCGGACCCAGGCCTTCCAGGAGCGGGAGGAGGTGACGCTGCTGCCGTTCTCCACGGAACCGGGTGAGCCGAGCACGTTCGTGCTGGAACCGGGCACGGCGGAGTCGGCCGCGGCGGACCTGGCCGCGGAGGCGCGTTCGCTGGAGGCCGACGGGGACACGGCGGCCTACGACGCCCTCCGGGAGGCGTACGAACTGCTGGCCGCCGCGCCCCGGGACGAGCATCTGACCTCGGTGGTGTTCATGACCGACGGAGAGGTGAACCGGGGCTCGACCCTGGACGGACTGCGCGCCGCGTTGGACGGGATGCCGCGCGAGGTGGCCGCCGCCCCGGTGTTCACGGTGCTGTTCGGGGAGTCCAACGCGGTGGAGATGGAGGAACTGGCCCAGATGACGGGCGGCCGGGTCTTCGACGCCCGGGAACAGGACCTGGAGCAGGTCTTCCGGGAGATCCGCGGCTACCAGTGAGGCGGACCGGTCCCGCGCCTCCTCGTGGTGGGAGGGCGGGGCGCAGGAGTCGGCGAACCAGCCGAAGACGTCGCCGACACCGCTCTGCCCGGCCTCGTACCCGCACATGCCGGGCAGGGTGTCGGTGATGACGCCGTGCCCGTAGGGGTGCACGGCCGTGCCGAGTTCGGCGCCGTCGGCGGCCCGTACGACGACGGCGCGGCCGGAGAGCGTCCCGAAGTCCACACCGACCACGACCGCGCCGGGAGGCGGGCCACCAGCATTGTGAGCGTTAACATTTCGTGCGCGCGGACTTCCGTTCACGGGGGACCTCTGGACCCGGGGAGCGTACGGGGGGTGGTCGGCGGGTCAGGGCGGCCCCGGCGGCCGGGGAGCGGTGCTGTGTCTGACGCGCAGCACGGCCGGGACGACGACGCGCGCGTGAGCGAAGGGCTGGTCGCCCCGGCCGGACAGTTCGGCGAGGAGGACGTCGATGCTCGCGCGGCCGACCTGGGCGAAGTCCTGCCAGACGGTGGTCAGCGCGGGCGTGAGGTACTCGGCCTCGGGGATGTCGTCGAACCCGACGACGCTGATGTCGCCGGGGACCTCGATCCCGTGCTCGCGAAAGGCCCGAAGCGCCCCGATCGACATCTGGTCGTTGGCCACGAAGACCGCTGTGACCTCGGCGCCCCGGGCGCGTTCCCCGGCCAGCCGCAGCCCCAGTTCGTACCCGGACCGGGGGCTCCGGTCGCCGTGGGACGGCTCGGGCACGGGCGCCCCCGCCTCGGCCAGTGCGCGGCGCCACCCCTCGACCCGCGCCTCGCCCTCCAACCAGCCGGGCCGGCCCGCGATGTGGTGGACGGTCCGGTGGCCCAGGTCGAGCAGGTGGCGTGTGGCGGTGTACGCCCCGCCCTCCTGGTCGACGCAGACCACCGGCAGCCCCGACCCCTCACCGCCCTCGACCGCGACGAGCGGCCGGAGACCGGACCGTTCGGCGAGCGCCTCGACCACCGCCCGCTGCGGGGCGATGGCGACGCACCCCTCCACCGACTGCTCGGCGAGGTGCGTGGTGGCCTCGACGACCGCCTCGCGGGTGATGCCGTCCAGGTTCACGATGCTCACGAAGTACCCGGCCTCGCGGGCGGCGTTCTCGATGGCGGCCAGGGTTCGGGCGGGGCCGAAGAGCGTGCTGTCGAAGGCGAGGACACCGAGGAGGTTGGTCCTGCGGGTCACCAGGGCGCGGGCCGAGGGGTTGCGACGGTAGCCCAGTTCCTCGATGGCCGTCCGGACCCGGGTCACCGTCTCCGTCCGCACGTTGGGGTGCCCGTTGAGCACCCGGGAGACGGTCTGGTGGGAGACCCCGGCCAGCCGCGCGACGTCGGCCATGACGGGGGTGCGTCCGTCCCGTTCGGACATGGGGGGCGTCCTCCTCACCGGATCCTCCGGTAGTGACGTGGGCAACATTGTTAGCGCTCACATCTGAGGTGTCAAGGAGGTTGCGGGACGGTTTCCCGGGTTCCTCGCCCTCCGTCCGCCCGTCTGGGCCGACCCGGCGGACCTCCGGCGCGGACCGTCCGGCCTCAACCGACCAGGCGGGCGTGCAGGGCGGTGGCGGAGGTGTCGGTGAGCGAGGCGACCTGGTCGACCACGACGCGCAGCGCGGCGGCGTCGTCGGGGGCGGCCTCGAACGCGGCGCGGAACTGCGGCTCCAGCTCGCCGGGCGACCCTTCGCGCAGCGCGGCGACCAGCTCCGTGATCGTCCGCCGCTCCTCGGCCTGGTAGGCCAGCGCCTCCGCACGGGACATGACGAAGTGGGCGGCGACCGCCTTGAGCAGCGCGCACTCCAGGAGGACCCGGCGGGGCAGGACGAGGTCGGCGCGGTAGCGGGTGAGTCGGCCGGGACCGTGGGCGTCCCGGGTGGCGCGCTCGGCGGCGAGGCAGAAGCGACCGATGAGTTCGCTGGTGAGGTTCTTGAGCGCGGCGAGGGAGGCGAGGTCGCCGGTGAACTCGCCGGGCCACATCGGTTCGGCGAGCAGCTCGGTGAGGACGTGGTCGAGTTCGGCGGTGTCGGCGTCGCAGTAGCGCTCGGCGGCGATCCGGCACACCTGCGCGCGCTCGGCCGGGCTCCGCAGGGCGGCCATGCTCACCAGTCCCGCGTGCAGGGCGTCCTCGACGTCGTGCACGGAGTAGGCGACGTCGTCGGACCAGTCCATGACCTGCGCCTCGAAGCAGGTGTGGCCCGCGGGGGCGCCCTCGCGCAGCCAGGAGAAGACCTCGGTGTCGTCGGGGTAGCAGTTGAACTTGTGGGTGTCGCCGCCCTCGCCCCGGCGCCACGGGTACTTGACGGTGGCGTCGAGGGTGGCGCGGGTGAGGTTGAGTCCGTTGCTGCGGCCGTCCGGGGCGATCACCTTGCCCTCCAGGCGGACGAGCAGCCGCAGGCTCTGGGCGTTGCCCTCGAAACCTCCGCACGCGGCCGCGGCCTCGTCCAGCGCGCGTTCGCCGTTGTGCCCGAAGGGCGGGTGTCCCAGGTCGTGGGACAGGCAGGCGGCCTCGACCAGGTCGGGGTCGCAGCCCAGCGCCTGCCCCAGCTCACGGCCGATCTGGGCGCACTCCAGGGAGTGCGTCAGCCGGGTGCGCGGGAAGTCGCTCACCCCGGGCTGGACGACCTGGGTCTTGGCGGCCAGACGGCGCAGCGCGGAGCTGTGCAGTACTCGGGCCCGGTCACGTTCGAAGGGGCCCCTGGCGCGGTTCTTGCGGGACTCGCCCGCCATCCGCGCGGTGTCCTGCGGCGTGTAGCCGGGGACACCGCCCTCTGATCCCGCTCGGTTCGTCATCGTCTTCACGACTCTACTCAGCGCAGGGGACGAAACGTGACATCGACCCTGCTCAGGCCGCGTTGACGCGGATGTCGCTGCTGTCGTCGAAGATCCAGTAGTACCAGAGCGACGCGGTCTCCCTGGTGATGTACCAGAGCTGGGTGCGGCGCTCGATGACCGCCGGCCCCGACCGCGCCGGGGAGGTGCCCGCCTCGATGCCGTGGTCGTGCGCCATGCGCTGGGAGCGCAGGCTGTGCCAGGGGTCGGAGACGAGGGTGGCCGTCTCCCAGCCGTTCTCCTCGAAGACCTCGGAGACGGCCCTGATGCTCTGGAGGGTGTCCCTGCCCTCCTCCACCGCGATGACCTGCTCCGCGGGGACGCCGACCTCGACCAGCCAGTTCCGGCCCGAGGCGGCCTCGGTGTAGTTGTCGGCAGGCTGCTTGCCCCCGACCGTGACGATGACGGGGGCGACGCCGCTCTGGTAGAGGCTCTGAGCGTGTCGCAGCCGGGCCTCGAAGATCTCCGAGGGCACGCCGTTGTACTGGCTGGCGCCCAGGACGACGATGGCGTCGGTGGCCGCGCGGTCGTCCTGCCGGGCGGTGTACCACACCCACGCCCAGGTTCCGGGCGGCAGCGCCAGGAGCGTGAGCAGTACGAGCGCGACCAGCCAGCGGAGGCGGAAGCGGCGGCGTCTGCGGCGGCGGGGCTGGCCCGGCCGTGAGCGCCTCGGGCGGGAACCGCGGGAACCACGGCCGTCGCGACCGTCCTCCGGGCCGTCATGGCGCGGATGGGCGGGGTCGGTGGCAGGAGCGCCGTGTCCGGGGTCCCCGTCCGCCGGGGGCCGGGGGGCGTCCGGCTCGACGGGCGCGTGGCCGCCCGTGGCGGGCGCCCCGCGCGAACCCGGGCGTTCGCGAACGAAACGGCGGGTGAAGCCGGTCCCGGAACCGCGGTCGGCCGGGGCCGTGGAACCGGCCGGGTCGACCGGGGCGTCCCCCGTGGCGCTCCCGGGCCGGGTGAAGGCGCGGGTGGCCGCGGCGCCCGAGACGTCGGCGGTGTCCCGCTGGTCACGGCTGAAGGTCCGCGTGGCCGCCTGGTCCGGGGCGCCCTCCCCCGCGTCCCCGGGTTCGCGGACGAAGGCCCGGGTGGTCTCGACCGCGGGTTCCTGGAGCTGCTCGCGCGTGAAGACACGCGTGCTCTCGTCGTCGACATGGGAGGCGGAGACCGGGTTCCGCCCCGGTTCGTCGCCGTGCCCGCCGTTCGCCGTTCGCACCGACTCACCTCCGCACATCACTGCCTGGGGGACCATGCACCCCCTGGGACGTCCACCGACCGCCGCTGGTTCGTACCTCTTCGAACCCGCGGAGCGGATTCGGGCAACCGAAACGGAAGTCGTCACACCCGAAGGCGTGTGCGGGAGAGGATAGCGGGGAACAGCGGACGCACCAATGGTCAAGAAGATATCACGATAGGGTTACAGCTCATCTTCTTGGCCGCGGGGGTCCGGGACGAGTCTAAGGCGTACGCGTCGGACGGCGCCCGTCACACGGCCCACCCGTCGCCCGCCACCGCCCGGGGCCGCTCCACGAAGGGGCGGGCACCCCCACCAGCCTCGAACGACGCCTCCGGCGCGGTTCCTCGCGCGTACGGATGCCTCCGGCGCGGTTCCTCCCGGGGCGCGGCGGAGAGGAACCGCGCCCCCACGACGGCTCAGTTCGCGGTGCGTCCGGCGGCCCGGCCCGCCTCCAGGCGGGCGACGGGTACGCGGAACGGCGAGCAGGACACGTAGTCCAGCCCCGCGTCGTGGAAGAAGTGCACCGAGGCCGGATCGCCGCCGTGCTCGCCGCACACGCCCAGCTTGATGCCGGGACGCGCGGCGCGCCCCTCCTCCACCGCGATGCGGATCAGGCGTCCGACGCCGTCCACGTCCAGCGACTCGAACGGCGACACCCCGAACACGCCCTTCTCCAGGTAGGCGGAGAAGAAGGACGCCTCCACGTCGTCGCGGGAGAAGCCCCACACCGTCTGGGTGAGGTCGTTGGTACCGAAGGAGAAGAACTCGGCGTTCTCCGCGATCTGACCGGCGGTCAGCGCGGCGCGCGGGAGCTCGATCATGGTGCCGACCGGGAAGTCCAGCTCCACGCCGTTCTCCTCGCCCACCTCGCGCAGCACGCGCTGGGCGTCCTCCTTGATGATCTCCAGCTCCTGCACCGTGCCCACCAGCGGGATCATGATCTCCGGACGGGGGCGGCCGCCCTCGCGGATCCGGTCCACCGCGGCCTGGGCGATGGCGCGCACCTGCATGGTGAACAGGCCCGGGACGACCAGCCCCAGCCGCACGCCGCGCAGGCCCAGCATCGGGTTCTGCTCGTGCAGCTTGTGGACGGCCTGGAGGAGCCGCAGGTCGTTCTCGTGGCTCTCGCCGCGCGCCTCGGCCACGGCCACCCGCACCGAAAGCTCGGTGATGTCGGGCAGGAACTCGTGCAGCGGCGGGTCGAGCAGGCGCACGGTCACCGGCAGGCCGTCCATGGCGCCGAGGATGCCGTCGAAGTCCTGGCGCTGGAGCGGAAGCAGGGTGTCGAGGGCCTCCTGCTGCTCCTCGGCCGTGTCGGCGAGGATGAGCCGCTCCACCAGCTGGCGGCGGTCGCCGAGGAACATGTGCTCGGTACGGCACAGCCCGATGCCCTGCGCGCCCATGCGGCGGGCGCGGGCGGCGTCCTGGGGCGTGTCCGCGTTGGCCCGCACGTACATGCGGCGGGCGGCGTCGACGTAGTGCATGAGGCGGTCGACGGCGCGGACGAGGTCGTCGGCCTGGTCGGAGGCGGGGTCGATCTCGCCCTCGAAGTAGCGCACGACGGGCGAGTCCACGACGGGGACCTCGCCGAGGTAGACCCGGCCGCTGGTGCCGTCGATGGAGATGACGTCGCCCTCCTCGACCACCTCGCCGCCGGGCGCGGTCAGGCGCCGGTTCTTGGTGTCGATGTCGAGCTCCTCGGCGCCGCACACGCACGTCTTGCCCATGCCCCGGGCGACGACGGCGGCGTGCGAGGTCTTGCCGCCGCGGCTGGTGAGGATGCCCTCGGCGGCGATCATGCCCTCGAGGTCGTCGGGGTTGGTCTCGCGGCGGCACAGGATGACCCTCTCACCGCTGCGCGACCACTTGACGGCCGTGTAGGAGTCGAAGACGGCCTTGCCGACCGCCGCGCCGGGCGAGGCGTTCATGCCGCGGCCGATGCGGTGGGCGTCGTCGGAGACCGCGGCCCTCTCGTCGAAGCGCGGGAACATCAGCTGGGCGAGCTGGTCGCCGGTGACGCGTTGGACGGCCTCGTCGAGGCTGATCATGCCCTGGTCGACGAGCTGGTCGGCGATGCGGAACGCGGCGGCGGCGGTGCGCTTGCCGACGCGGGTCTGGAGCATCCAGAGCTTGCCGCGCTCGATGGTGAACTCGATGTCGCACAGGTCCCTGTAGTGGTTCTCCAGGGTCTCCATGATGCCCATCAGCTCCTGGTAGCTGCGGGTGTCGATCCGCTCCAGGTCGGCGAGGGGCACGGTGTTGCGGATACCGGCCACGACGTCCTCGCCCTGGGCGTTCTGGAGGTAGTCGCCGTAGACGCCGGACTGGCCGGTGGCGGGGTCGCGGGTGAAGGCGACGCCGGTTCCGGAGTCCATACCGAGGTTGCCGAAGACCATGGAGCAGATGTTGACGGCGGTCCCCAGGTCGGCGGGGATGCGCTCCTGGCGGCGGTAGAGGACGGCGCGGGGCGCGTTCCAGGAGTCGAAGACCGCCTTGACGGCCTGGGTCATCTGCTCGCGCGGATCGGTGGGGAAGGGGCTGCCGGTCTGCTCCAGGACGATGGCCTTGAACCGCTCGACGAGCGCCCGGAAGTCGTCGGCGTCCAGGTCGAGGTCGTCGGTGGTGCCCTTGGCGGCCTTGGCCTCGTCGATGGCGTCCTCGAACAGCTCGCCGTCGATGTCCTGGACGGTCTTGCCGAACATCTGGACCAGGCGGCGGTAGGAGTCCCAGGCGAAGCGCTCGTCTCCGCCCTGGTTGGCCAGGCCCACGACCGACTCGTCGTTGAGGCCGATGTTGAGGACGGTCTCCATCATGCCGGGCATGGAGAATCTGGCGCCCGACCGTACGCTCACGAGGAGCGGATCGTCGGGCTGGCCGAGCCTGCGGCCCATGGCCTTCTCCAGCTCCTTGAGGTTGGCCTCGATCTCCGCGTCCAGGCCGACGGGCACGTCGCCGTTGTCGAGGTAGTGGCGGCACGCCTCGGTGGTGATGGTGAAGCCCGGGGGCACCGGCAGCCCGAGGTTGGTCATCTCGGCGAGGTTGGCCCCCTTACCGCCGAGGAGATCCTTCAGGTCCTTGTTGCCCTCGGTGAACTTGTAGACGTACTTGGCCACGGGGGTGCTCCCTCGTCATGTCGACGGCTCCGTCGCGAGCCGACCCTTGCTGCGTGGGCGCGACTCTTCCACACTCTGCGACCTTCCCCCTCCATGAACCACCGTTTTTCGGAGTTTTACCAGGTCAAGAGCATTAGAGAGGTCTATACCAATGGTTCAGTCGGGACACACGGGTCCCTGCCCTCAGGATACGGGGGAAGGGGGCTGGAGTCCCGCGACACCGCTGGTCACAGCAGGCACAGGCATAGACAGGATCCACCGAACCGGCACCAAGGGCCGCCGGAAGGGCGCCCGACCAATTCCTCCCGCGACCACGCCCCCGGGGCACTGTGCGACTCGACACATCACTACTGGCAAGTAACCTACGCGTCCGTAGGTTAGGCTTCGACCGTCGCTCTCCACCGGGCGAAACGCGAGAGGGAAGGTGTACGACGGTGTCGGACAAGCAGGCGCGGGAGACCGGAACCGTGGCGGAGGGAAACGACGACGCCTCCCCCGGGGAGGCGTCCGTCCCCGAACGGGCGGCCACCGCCGCCGGTGAGCTGCTGGAGGCGGTCAAACCCCGACTGCGCGGCTGGCTGCACCTGGGTACCGCGCCCCTGGCCCTGGCGGCCGGGATCGTGCTGGTCTGCCTCGCCCCCACCTGGCCCGCCAGAGCGGCCAGCGCCGTCTACGCGCTCAGCTCGGTGATGCTGTTCAGCACCTCGGCCGTCTACCACGTGGGCCGCTGGTCGCCGCGCGCCCAGCAGGTCCTGCGCCGGATGGACCACTCGAACATCTACCTGATCATCGCGGGCACCTACACACCGTTCGTGGTCCTGGTCCTGGAGGGCGGCCTGCGAGCGGCGATGCTGGCGCTGATCTGGGGCGGCGCGATCGCCGGGGTCGGGTTCAAGCTGCTCTGGCTGGGCGCCCCTCGCTGGCTGTCCACGGCGCTGTACCTGGCGATCGGCTGGGTGGCGGTGCTGTTCATCCCCGAACTGATCAGCGGAACGCACCCGGCGACGTGGATCCTCATCCTCGTGGGCGGGGTGCTCTACAGCGTCGGCGCGGTGGTCTACGGCCTCAAACGGCCCGACCCGGCGCCCCGCTGGTTCGGCTTCCACGAGATCTTCCACTCGCTGACCATCGCGGCCTTCGTCTGCCAGTACATCGCGGTGTCCTTCGTCGTCTACACGACCGGCTGAATCCCCCGGGGATGACACCGCGACGGTGTGTCGTTCGGGACCGGGCCCACGAGGCGACGCACCGCGTGTGGCTCCCTCGCGCACCACGGGTGGGATGGGCAGCCGCCCGGCGGCGGGGCGGTGTCCAGGCGACACCGCCTCCTGCGGCGCGAAGCCGTCCACGAGGTCGGCGTTCATCGTCGCGCCGCAGCTGTTCTGGTGGACGAAGTCCGTGTTCAGCGCCGGGCCCCGACCGACCGGGACCACGCCGTGGGGCTGGCGTGGCAGGGGGTCGCCCGAGGCCGCGCCACCTCGGGCGACCGTGAAGAGTCGACCACCCCAGAACACGGATCGCGCCCCCGCGCGACTCAGGTCCCCTGGTCCCAGGGGAGAACCGACGCGCGGGGGCGCGAGCGTCACCCGGATCAGACGAAGCCGAACACCGGCGGGAACACCAGCACGACCAGCCCCGCCCAGAGCGCGTAGACCGGCAGGTAGGTGGTCTGCCACCGCTCGACCGCGGCGAACGGGCGCCCGCCCCGCACGAAGCCGAGCATCAGCCACGCAGACCATGCCAGGTGCACCAGCAGCACGAGGTTCAGCCCCAGCGCGGCGGTCTTGTTCGCGGTGAACCCGAACTCCGCGATCCGGGTCAGCATCGCGGTCAGCGCGACGGCGTCCACCGCGAGCGCCGCCCCCACCAGCGCGAGCTGGAGCCAGTCGAAGACGTTCGGCGGGGCCAGCGGGTCACGGGCGGAGATCGAGTACAGCAGCAGGAACAGGACCAGCACCAGGACGGCGTCCATGAGGATGAGCAGTTCGCGGTCCACCGTGGTCAGCGGGCCGTTCACCACCAGCGCCACCAGGTCGGCGACCAGCATCAGCACCGCCAGCGGGGTGAAGACCCGGGTCAGGACGGGCGCGATGTTCTCCACCACGCTCTTCTTGGCCTCCACCAGCCACGCGGCCACCAGGAGCGCACCGGGCACGCCGAACGGCAGCAGCCAGTCCTCGAAGAACGGCTCCAGGTCGACGTCCACCAGGGCCAGCACCCCGAAGGTGAGGCCGACCAGGACCATCGACCCCAGCGCGATCAGCGCCAGGTACATCGCCAGCTCGCCCACGAACCGCACGAAGTCCATCCGCCGGTCGTGGGACCGCCAGTTCCCGCCCGTGTGCAGGACGCCCACGAGCAGCCCCAGGATGACCGGAGCGTGCGTGAACGCGAGTAGGTCGGTCATCCCGGGGGCCGGGTACGGGCCGGGGGCCGACTCGAACGGGTAGAGGTTCACCGCCAGCGCCGGTACCGCCGCGACGGCGGCCACCGCCGCGCACACGCGCCACGTCACGCCCCGCTTCCAGGCGAACCACCCCGCCAGGAACGGGAGCACCGCGAAGAAGAAGTTGCGGACCTGCGCGCCATCGTCGTCCACGGCCGTGAACAGGAGCTTGACCGCCAGACCCGCGCCGGCCGCGAAGGCGAGCAGCACGCCGAGCTCGCGCCAGCGCGTCAGTCCGCCCGCGCCGTCGTCGGCCTCGGGGACCAGGACCAGCTGTTTCCAGAGCCGGTGGGAGTGTTCACGCGCGAACTCCCGCGACACCGCGTCCAGGTTCCCCATGCGCTTGACCGCGACGAGGAACGCCTCCTCGTCGTCGAGTCCGTTCGCCCCCAGGTCGGTGATCTGTTCGCGCAGGTGGTCCTCCATCTCCTCGACGTCCGACGGGGAGATGACCCGGCGGCGGCGCACGAAGCCGCGCCACTGGTCGATCTGTTCCTCCAGGACGTCACCGCGTGCGACCTCGCTCATCAGGCGATCCCCCCTGCCGTGGCGGGCCCCGGAAACGGGGGGTGCGAGGCGGCCTGCCACACCTGCCTGAGCGCGTCGGCGACGACGCTCCACTGTTCCTGCCGCTCGGCCAGCGTCGCCAGCCCGGCCTCCGTGATCGCGTAGTGCTTGCGGCGGCGGCCCGCGTCGGACGTGCCCCAGGACGCCCGGACGTAGCCGTTGCGCTCGAGGCGGTGCAGCAGGGGGTAGAGCATCCCGTCCGTCCACTGCATCCGCCCGCCGGAGAGCTCGTTGACGCGTTTGACGATGGCGTAGCCGTAGGACTCGCCCTCGGCCAGGATGCCCAGGACGAGCGGTGTGGCCGACGCCGCGACCAGGTCCTTGTCGATGTGCACGTGTACTTCCCATACCTAGTTCCGCTAGGGGTTGCCACCCTAGCAGACCTAGGCATAGAGGAACGAGGTATGAAGATGGACCCCACCGGGGTCCGTGCGAGGGAGTCACCCCCTGCGGACGTCGTCCCAGACGTCCCCGCCGTCGGCCCAGGTCCACAGCCACGAGCGCAGGGAACCCGTCACGTGGACGACGCCGTCCTCGGGGCGCTCTCCGCGGCGGGGGTCTGCGCTGTCGATGTCGTGGAGCAGTACGGGGTTGCCGGGTCCGGTCAGCCACACGTACCAGGACAGGGTGCACCCCGCGGGTGTGAGCTCCAGCCAGGACGGCGGCAGGCCCCTGGACTGGTCCCGCTCGTGGAGGTCCGCCAGGGACGGGCTCCCGCCGTTGATGCGCGCGAACCCCCGGGCGTCGGGGCCGAACCCGCCGTCGGCGACCTCGGTGTACACGCGCCGGAGCGGCTCGGGCAGGCGGTGTCCGATCCCGCGCTCCGCCTCCGCGAGCTCCGCGAACGTGGCCGGAGGGAACGGCGGGCGCCGCGGGGCGCCGCGGTGGTGGTCCACCGCCTCACGCGAACCCGCCGGGAAGAGGACCATCCCGTCGCCGGAGAACGTGTGACCGCTCTCCAGAGCCTCCTCCACCCGCTCCGGGCCGTGGTGCCGCTCGATCCAGGCGACGGGTACGGGCGCCTCGTCGAAGCGCCGGGCCGGGTCGTGGGCTCGGGCGCGCAGTCGCTCGACGAGCAGGTCGTCGTCTGGGTGTCCGTTCACGCACCGCATGATCACACGGAACGCGAGAACAGGTACCAGGCACACACGTCGTCGGCGATCTCGGATCCGGTCGTCACGATTCGCTTACACGGTAGGACAACGCGCACCAAACGACCGCGTACCGCGCACCCCCTACCGCTAGGTTAAGAACAGGATCCCGCGGTCGTGTGCGGCCCGGGAACCGAAGAGACGGCCGGAAACCAATCCCCCCGGGTCCGGCCGTCTCGCCGTGTCCGGCACCCTGTTCCTCCCCCGGGTCCGCCCCTCAGGGAGCCGTGGGCAGGCCCGGAAGGTCGTCGATGCTGGTGGAGTTGCGGGTGAGCCAGTAGTCGTCGAAGTAGCCGGGCTCACGGCGTTCGTGGTAGCGGTCCAGCAGGTCCCGGTCACCGCGCACGTCCATCAGGGGCACGGAGAACCCGCAGGAGTCGGAGATGCGCTGGACGTCCACCACGATGATCGCGCGCTGCCCGAGGGTGCGCTCCTTGGCGAAGTGGGCGCGCAGCTCCTCGAACCCGGGGTCGGAGGGCATGACGGCCCGGCCGGTGCCGTGCAGGCGGACGATGTTCGGCGGCCCGTCGAAGGCGCAGAACATCAGCACGATCCGGCCGTTCTCCCGCAGGTGGGCGATGGTCTCGACGCCGGATCCGGTGTAGTCGAGGTAGGCCACCCGGTGCTCACCGAGCACGGCGAACGTCCCCTCCATCCCCTTGGGCGAGACGTTGACGTGGCCGTCTGAGGCGAGCGGCGCGGTGCCGACGAAGAACACCGGCTGGTCGAGGAGGAACCGCGCGAGTCGGTCCCCGATGGCGTCGTGGATCTTTCCCATGACGGTGAGTCTCCCACCAGAGCCGAACCCGACTCCCTCCCGGGGTGTCTCCTAGGCCGGGGCGGTGGGGCGGACCGGCTCGTAGCAGTCGTCGTCGCGCTGGGCAGCGACCCCTCCCCGCCCCGGAAGTCGGGGAACACGGAGTCGCACTCCCCCGGGCCTCATGAGCCCCATGCGTGCGCGATCCCCTTCACCGCAGGCATGCGAGGCGGTATACACGTCGGGAACGTCACGGACGGAACAGGCACGGTGATGCATGAGCGCGCAGGACACCGAGGTCGGCGGATACCGGCTGATCCGGGAGATCGGCCGGGGCGGCTTCGGATCCGTCCACCTCGCCGAGGCGCCCGGCGGCGGCCTGGCGGCCGTGAAGCTGCTCCACGCGGCCTCTGACACCGACCCGCGCTTCGCCCGGATGCTGGCCGACGAGGTGGCCGCCGCGCGCCGGATCAGTCCCTTCTGCGTGGCCCGGGTCCTGGACGCCGACCCGCACGCCGACCGGCCCTGGATAGCCAGCGAGTACGTCGAGGGCCGTACGCTCGCGGAGGAGATCCGGGCCGACGGACCGCGCGCCGGGGCCGACCTGCAACGTCTGGCCGTCTCCACCGCGACCGCGCTGACCGCGATCCACCGCGCCGGGATCGTGCACCGGGACCTCAAACCGGAGAACATCATGATGGCCGCCGACGGGCCGAGGGTGATCGACTTCGGGATCGCGCGGGCCCTGGGGGAGACCGCCCGGTTCACCGCCACGGCGAGGATCGGGACCCTGCACTACATGGCGCCCGAGCGGCTCGACGACACCACGCACCTGACACCGGCCGTGGACGTCTTCGCCTGGGGCGCGGTCATCGTCTACGCGGCCAGCGGGCGGCACGCGTTCTCCGGCGACCGCCAGACCGCCGTCATCAAAAGGATCCTGGTGGACGAGCCCGACTGCTCGGGGGTGCCCGACGAGCTGCACGACCTGGTGAAACGGTGCCTGGCCAAGGACCCCGAGGACCGCCCGAGCGCACACCGGGTCCTCAACTCCCTCCTGGGGTTCCCGGAGGACGGCACCGACGTCGACACCGCGTTGGTCCGGGGGAACACCGCGGCCACACGGGTCGTGACCACGGACGCGGACCCGCTTCCCCCGACGCGGTGGGAGACCGGGAGGGTGGACCGGGAGGATCAGGCGCCGCCGTCCGCCCCCAACGCGAGCCCCGGAGCCGAGGAGGCAGGCGAGGCGGGGCCGGACCGGATCGTGGCACCCTCCGATCCGGCGACCCCTCCCTATCGGTTCGCCGGTCGCCTCCACCACGGGGTGGGTGAGCTCGCCGAAGCCATGACAGCCGACATAGACGCCGCGAGCGAGGTGTTCGACAACGCCGACGAGCGGGCGGCCCTGGCCGCGTGGATCATCGAGGACCTGGGCGACACCCGGATCGACCGGAGCCTGCTCCGGAAGCCCCCCAAGGACCCCGACCTCACCGTCTTCATCTTCGTCTCCCAGGCGCGCCCCGACCTGCCACCGGTCTTCGAGGGCGAAGATATGAGCCTGTCCAGGTTTCGGGAGGAGTACGAGAACGAGGCCTCGGACCCCTTGGACGACCCCGTCGATCCGGATGCCGACCCGATCGAGTTCATGAAGGTCCTGGCCGCATACGGGTGCCGGGACCCCCGGCACGACTGCGCTCCAAGAAGCGGCTGCGCCGAATACCGGAGGTTCATCGACGACGTTCGCGGAGCGACGCGCGTCTTCGAGGACATCCACCACCCGTACCGTGCATGGGCGCGGAGAAGCGAACGCGGCAAGGAGAAGGCGTTCGAACTCCAGGTCGCGGAAGCGATGTTCGCCCGCGCGCTCATCGCCCCCGAGCGATGGCGACAGCTCGTGGACGAGGATCGCGCATCCCTGGAGGCGGAGTGGCGGGCCGCTCTCCCGCCTGAACCCCCACACGACGCCGCCCTCCCAGAACGAGTGGCCTACGAACTGGTGGTGCGCCTCCTCTGCCGTGTGCTCCGGGATATGGCCTGCAGGCACGCGGAGCTCGACGCGAGGAGGACACGGTTGGAGGAGTTCGTGGCCGCGTGGAGGAAGGTGGAGAAGGTACGTGTGAACGACGGGTGGGGACCGGGGGTCGTCCTCGCCGCGATCGTCTTCGGACTGGTCGGCTGGGTGAACCTCGGCCCCTGGGACGAACCCCGTGTCGGGTTGGCTGTGATGGCGGCCTTCACCACCTTGGTCGTGTCCGGCCTTGTGGGGGCAATCGAACCGAGATCCCAGGTCAGAGAGCTACTCAAGGACATCGAGGTCCCCCACTCCGACGTGAGGGACCCGAAGGAGAGACTGCGACGGGCCGACAGGGACCTCGGATTGACGATCAGGGAGATCCGCGAGCTGGACCGTGCCCGTGAGGAACTGTCGCGCCTCTCCCGGGACACGTGAGTCCCGCCAGGAGGGCCCCTCCCCCACGACGCGCACGGCCGCCCGCCCCACTCGGGGACGGGCGGCCGTCGTTCGTTCAGCCCACCGGGGCTAGCAGCCGGGCAGGCGCTCGAACAGGTAGGTCTCCACCCGGTCCAGCGACACGCGCTCCTGCGACATGGTGTCGCGCTCGCGCACGGTCACCGCGTTGTCGTCCAGGGTGTCGAAGTCCACCGTGACGCAGAACGGCGTACCGATCTCGTCCTGGCGGCGGTAGCGGCGGCCGATCGCGCCCGCGTCGTCGAACTCCACGTTCCAGCGCTTGCGCAGGGCGGCGGCCAGGTCGCGCGCCTTGGGCGACAGGTCGGCGTTGCGCGACAGCGGCAGCACCGCGGCCTTGACCGGGGCCAGGCGCGGGTCGAGGCGCATCACGGCGCGCTTCTCCAGCTTGCCCTTGGCGTTGGGCGCCTCGTCGACATTGTAGGCGTCCAGCATGAAGGTCAGCACCGCCCGGTCGACACCGGCCGCGGGCTCGATGACGTAGGGGATGTACCGCTCGTTGTTCTCCTGGTCGAAGTACGACAGGTCCACGCCCGACGCCTCGGTGTGCGTCTTCAGGTCGTAGTCGGTGCGGTTGGCGATGCCCTCCAGCTCGCCCCACTCGCTGCCCTGGAAGTTGAAGCGGTACTCCACGTCCACGGTGCGCTTGGAGTAGTGGGACAGCTTCTCCTGCGGGTGCTCGTACAGCCGCAGGTTGTCCTTGGCGATGCCCAGGTCGACGTACCACTGGTAGCGGGTGTCGATCCAGTACTGGTGCCACTCCTCGTCACTGCCCGGCTTGACGAAGAACTCCATCTCCATCTGCTCGAACTCGCGGGTCCGGAAGATGAAGTTGCCCGGGGTGATCTCGTTGCGGAACGACTTGCCGATCTGGCCGATGCCGAACGGGACCTTGCGCCGGGCGCTCTGCTCGACGTTCTTGTAGTTGACGAAGATGCCCTGCGCGGTCTCCGGGCGCAGGTAGGCCAGGCCCTTGTCGTCCTGGACCGGGCCCAGGTGGGTGCGCAGCAGGCCGTTGAACATGCGCGGCTCGGTGAAGGAGGCCTTCGCGCCGCAGTTCGGGCAGGCGAGCGAGGCCAGGCCCTCCTCGGGCTCGCGGCCGTGCTTCTCCTCGTAGGCCTCGATGAGGTGGTCGGCGCGGAAGCGCTTGTGGCAGGACTGGCACTCGGTGAGCGGGTCGACGAAGGCCTTCACGTGGCCGGAGGCCTCCCAGACCTCACGGGCCAGGATGACGCTGGAGTCCAGGCCGACGATGTCGTCCCGCTCCTGCACCATCGAACGCCACCACTGGCGCTTGACGTTGGCCTTCAGCTCCACACCCAGGGGGCCGTAGTCCCAGGCGGCGCGCAGACCTCCGTAGATCTCGCTGGAGGGGTAGACCAGACCTCGGCGCTTGGCGAGGTTGACCAGTGCGTCCATTGCCTCTGACTTGGCGGCCATGGGTGACTCTCCATCCGGCTGGCGGTCGGTGGATCGCGGTGCGCGATACATCGGTACTGATCGGGAAACGGAGAGCGCGCGACGTACCAGGGAGTGGCACACCGTGCGCCCGCCCTCCCAGGCTAGAGCACGTGACCACCCCGCGCGCACGAATACACCGCCGACGCACGGGGTGTCAGGGGGCTCAGTCCCCGGCGCCGCGGCCCGCCAGGATCTCGAAGGCGGTCGGCTCGTCGATGGCGCGGGAGAGCAGGGGCACGGCGTTGACCTTCACGTCGAAGTCCGACAGCGCCCGCCGGTAGTAGCCCGCCCCGTCCCATTCGGTGACCACGGTCCACAGCGACGGGTCGTCGGCGGCGCGGCCGATCCGGTGCCCCCGGAACCCGGGGCGGCGCGAGAGCGCGTCCACGGCGGTGGCGGCGTCGGTCTGGAAGGCCTCGGTGTCGGCCTCGGGCACGGAGTATCGGGTGATGACGATCACGCCGCCATTCAACCGCACCCCGGACGCGCCCGCGGCGCCCCGGGTCCTCCCGGAGCGCCGCGGCGGGCACGGCAGAGGGCGGTCAGCCCTCGCCGAACACCCGGTCCACCACGCGCCTGGCGGCGTTGCCGTCGTCCAGCGGGCAGAACTGGTCGACGAAGGAGCGGTAGGACCCGCTGTGCCGCTCGGCGACCTCGTCGATGTCCAGCAGCGCCCCGATGACGTCGTCGGACTCGGTCAGCAGCGGCCCGGGCGCGGTCTCCTCGAAGTCGAAGTAGAACCCGCGCAGGTTGTCCCGGTAGCTCTCCAGGTCGTAGGTGAAGAAGAGCATCGGGCGGCCGGTGTTGGCGAAGTCGAACATCATCGACGAGTAGTCGGTGACGAGCACGTCGGTGATCAGGAACAGCTCCATGATCTCCGGGTACAGCGACACGTCGTACACGAAGTCCTCGCCCACGATCGGCACGCTGTCCACCACGCGCGGGTGGCGGCGCACCAGGAGCACGTGGTCGTCGCCGAGCTTCTCGTACATCCGGCGCAGGTCCAGGTGCAGGTCGAGCTTGTGCTTGCCCCGGGTGTAGTACTTGTCGTCCCGCCAGGTGGGCGCGTACAGCACGACCTTCTTGCCCTCGGGCAGGCCCAGGCGGCGGCGGGTGCGCTCGGCGATCCGCTCCCGGTCGGCCGAGAAGAAGATGTCGTTGCGCGGGTAGCCCGTCTCCAGGACCTCGCCCTCGAACCGGAACGCGCTGCGCAGGATCGGCGTCGCCCACGGGCTGGGCGAGACCAGGTAGTCCCACTGCCGCGTCTCCCACGCGAGCTTGTCGAAGTAGTCGCGCGACTTGCCGCGGATGTTCTCCACGTCGAAGCCGATGCGCTTGAGCATCGACCCGTGCCAGGTCTGCACCACGACCTGGTCGGGGTGGCGGTGGAACCAGGCGGGCTCACGCGAGTTGGTGACCAGGTACCGGCTGCGCGCGAGCGCCTGGTAGTACTCGCGTCCCCTGAGCCGGACCGGGTTCAGGTCCTCGGGCAGGCTCACCTGGCCGTCGGCGACCAGCCAGGACATCGGGTATTCCGCCCACCGGTCGCGTCCGCGCAGTTCGGCGTAGATGCTCTGCGGACTGTCGGAGTACTGGCGCCCGGTGTAGGTGTCGAACAGGATGCCCTCGGTGATCGGCTCGCGCCGCTGGGCGGGGTAGAAGGTCTCACGCAGCTCGCGCTGGGCGAAGGTGCCGCGCTCGGCCGGGCGCAGGTCGCCGTCGACCCGCAGGACGGGGATCCCCCGCCCCTGGTAGCTCAGCGTGTAGGAGCGCTCGCCCGTCTCCAGCGGTGCCGGGAGGTCGGCGATGAGGGTGTCGGTGAACTCCACCCCCACGTCCGTGGAGCCCCGCTCGGCGTCCGCGCGGCCGCCGTCGGTGACCCGGCCCCACAGCTGGTAGGAACCGGCGGGCAGGGACAGGGTGCCCGACAGCGTGACGATGTCGGCCGGGGAGAGCAGCGCCCGGAAACGGGATCCGGTCCGTTCCGTCCGCAGCTCGTGCTCCTCGTCCCGGCCGCGCGCCTTGGCCACGAGGCTCAGGTCGGCGTCGGCGGTGAACTCGCCCTCCAGGACGAGGAGGCGCTCCTCCCAGCGGGCCGCGGTGACCATCGGGCGGGCGTGCCCCGCGCGGAGCTTGAGGAAACCGGTCTCCGTCCGCTGCACGGCCAGCTCCTGGTGCGTGCCCTCGGAGGCGTAGGCGGCGGTGGCCACCTGGTCGGGCAGGACGATGGGGACGGTCTCCTCGCCCGGTGTGACCAGGTGCGCCTCCCACTCCTCCTGGCGGATGACGCCTCCGCACTCGCTGACACTGCGGTCGAACAGCTCGTCGGCGCCGATGCGGGCGGTGAAGTGACCGCCGTGGATGGTGACGGGGTAGGTGAGCACGGCCGTCCCGGGGCGGCGGACCAGGCGCAGGCGGTCGGCCTCCGCGGCGGGGGCGGAGACCAGCTCGCCGTCCAGTTCCAGCTCGCCGCGGTGGGCGTCGAAGCAGTGGCCGCTGATCCGCACGCGCGCCGGTTCGACGGCGACCACCAGTTGGCGGTCGGGGTTCCACTGCGGGCGGACCCACACGTCCGCGTCGACCTGGTGGTAGCCGGGGCGCTCGGGCGGACCGGGCACGGGTCCGGAGACGATCCGGCGGCGGGTGAGCCCCCGGTTCAGCACGACCAGTTCGACCTTCCAGGTCCCGGGCTCCCACCGGCCGGCGGTGCGCAGCTTGCGGGGGTCGAGGACCACGGTGAAGCCGCCGTAGTCGTGGCGGGCGGCGTCGGCGACGTCGGGCAGGCGGTACTCGGCGGCCAGGCGCGTGCGCACGGGCAGGCGGACGCGGCGGCGGGTGTCCGTGTTGACCGCGAAGGCGACGACGTGCTGCTGCCACCGCTTGCGGGCGCGCAGGTGGCGGATGCCGACCCGGCCGCTGATGTGCAGGCGGCCGTCCTCCCAGTGGATGTCCTCGGTCTTCTGGCGGACCTTGAGCTCGTCGTCGAGGCGGTACACCTCGCGGGGCACGGCCCTGGCCGGGTCCTCGGACTCGAAGAAGGGGTAGCGGATGTAGTAGCCCAGCCCGCGCCGGACGACGTCGGCCTTCTTGAGCTCGACGCTGCGCGCGAAGGTGACCACCTCGATGACGTCGTCCACGCGGCCCTCGCGGACCAGGTGGTACAGCAGGCGGTGGAGGGCGCGCAGGTTCTTCAGGACGCCGGGTGAGACGTGGTGCAGGTAGCCGTTGAGCAGGTCGACGATGGCCGCGCGCACCCGGGGTTCGGCGTCGTCCAGGCGCATGACCAGGGAGTACATCTCCCCCTGGAGCAGGGTGCGGTCCCACAGGTCGCGGTCGGCGGTGGCCAGGCTCTCGGCGAGCTCGCGCATCGCGGTGAGACGGCGGGTGAGGACGTCGGCGTCCAGGGCGATCGGGGCGTGCTCGCGTTCGCGGACGAGCAGGACGGGCGCGGGCACGGCGTCCACCGTCCGGGCGGCGAGGGCGGCGCGGCGCAGGCCGAGGTCGGCGTCCTCGGGGGCCAGCCCCCGGTCTGGCAGGGAGTCCCAGAACTCCCTGCGCCAGAGCTTGTTGCCCAGGGAGCTGTCGGAGGCCAGGCCGGGGACGGCGCGGGGGTCCTCGGCCAGGCGGGAGCGCGTCGCGTACCTGCGGTGGGCCCTGGACTGGGCGGCGCCAAGCTCGTTGAACTGGTAGGCGTTGCCGACGACCAGGTCGGAGTGGGTGTCGGCGGCGGTGCGCAGAAGGTAGGCCAGGGCGTAGCCGGTCAGGGCGTCGGCACCGTCGAGGAAGAGCAGGTGCGTGCCGGTGGCCGCGGCCGCGCCCCGGGCGCGGGCGGTGGGGTGGTCGGGGGCGGGTTCCCCGTCCGGGAGCGTCACCGTGAGCCCGGGCGGCGGGGAGGCGGCGAAGTCCGCGGCGGTGGCGAGGGCGTCCTCGCGCGCGGACTCGACGGACTCGTCGCTGTCGTCGCCGTCCTCGTCCTGGCGGGCGGCGCCGTCGGCCTCGGTGTCGGGGTCCGTGTCCTCGGCACCGTCGTCGTCGGCGTCCGGTCGCTCGACGCGCGCGCCGCCGGGGTCGGCGTCGTTCCCGCCGCGTACCGGGACGAGGACGACCTGGAGGTCCGTGTCCGGGCGGGACTCGGCCACCTCCCCGGTACGGTCCCCGTCGCGTTGGCGCGCCAGGGAGTCGAGGCAGTGCTGTAGGTGTGGCTCGGTGACGTCGAACGTCACGATGACGGTGGGTTCGGGCACGGAAGTAGACACACTCCGGAGGGTTCGCTGCGGTGGGCAACGGGCGGGCACCGACTGACGCGGGCCGCACTGTCAGACGACTACCAACCGAATGTAGATGATCACGGACCCCGGGAGTGCCAGGTCCGGGCCCTCCGGTCGGCAGGGCCGGACGGTGGGAGGGCGCGCAGCGGCCGGGAAGCGCACCCGTTCCCGGCATCTCGCCGGGGACCTGCACTAGGGTCGGAAAGAAGAAGTATCACAGGCGCCGGGGCACCGTGCCCCGAGGAGCGGCGGGCGTGTTGGAGCACCGGCCGCCGTCCCGGCCCGCAGGCCCCCACGGGAACGAGGAACACACGGCGATGGTCCCCCCGGAACACGGTGAAGAACGGCGCCGCGACACCGGCCGCCCCCTCCCCGACGGTGACTCCCTCCGGACCCCCGGCGCCGGTCGGCTGCGCCGGACCGTCGAGGGGCGCAGCGCGGTGCCCCTGGTGTGGCTCTACCAGGGTCCGCGCTGGTTGACGCCGGTGGCTCTGGGCGTGCTGTTCGTCTCCGGGCTCACGGCCCCGTGGTGGTTGGGTGCCCCGTGCCTGCTGCTGGTGCTGGTGTTCCTGCTGTGGCTGGCCTACCTGGCGTGGCCGTCCCTGAACGCCCGGCAGCGGGCTCCGCGTGTGCTCATGGCCGTGGTCGTGGCGGTTCTGGCGGTGGCCCGCCTGCTCGGGTTCTGAGACGGAGTCCGCCCTCCCCTCATCCGCCGCTTCCGTCGCCTCCAGCCCACCCCCCCTTTTTTGACAATCATTTTCATTTTCTCCATACTGAAACCGTGTCAGACCAGATCACACAGGGCGGAGCCACGACTCCACCCGCCTTCCAGATCGTCGACGCCCGCGTCGCCTACGACGGGAACCCCGTCCTCGACGGCCTGAGCCTCGACGTGGCCGCGGGCCGGACCACGGCCGTGCTGGGCCCCAACGGGTCGGGCAAGTCGACGCTGATGCGCGCGATGCTCGGCATCGTGCCGCTCTCCTCGGGCGAGATCCGGCTGCACGGCGCACCGCTGCGCCGCTTCCGTGACTGGCACCGGATCGGGTACGTACCGCAACGGCTCACCGCCGGCGGCGCCGTCCCCGCCACGGTGCGCGAGATCGTCTCCTCCGGCCAGGTCGCCGCGCGCGGCCGACTCTCCTTCTTCCCGAGCCGCTCCGACCGCGCCGCCGTGCACGAGGCCCTGGAGGCCGTCGGTCTGGCCGACCGCGCGCGCGACGCCGTGCGCGAACTCTCCGGCGGACAGCAGCAGCGGGTGCTCATCGCCCGCGCCCTGGCCGGCCGTCCCGACACCTTCGTCATGGACGAGCCCATGGCGGGCGTGGACGCGGAGAACCAGCGCGCCCTCGCCAGGACCATCACCCACCTGCGCGACCAGGGCTCCACCGTGGTCCTGGTGCTGCACGAGCTGGGTCCGCTGGAGGACGTCATCGAACGCTCCGTCGTCCTCGGCGGAGGGCGTGTCGTCCACGACGGGGACGCCCCCGCGGCGACCGGTGCCTGCGCGCGGCCCGGCCACGAGCACCAGCACCCCCACCCCGACCCCAACGACCCCGACCCGCGCGCGGCGGCGGCCACGGACGGCGCGCCCGCGGACCTGATCCGACTCGAGGTGCCCGGACGTGACTGAGCTGCTCCAGTACGAGTTCATGCGGCGCGCGCTGATCGCCGCCGTGCTCGTGGGACTGGTCACACCGGTCATCGGCACGTTCCTCGTCCAGCGCCGCCTGGCACTGCTCGGCGACGGTATCGGCCACGTGGCGCTCACCGGCGTCGCCCTCGGGCTGCTCACCAGCACCTCCCCCGTACTGACGGCGGCGGTCGTGGCGACCCTGGGCGCCATCCTCATGGAGCTGGTGCGGGTGCGGACCCGGGCCAGCGGCGAGGTGGCCCTCGCGCTGCTGTTCTACGGCGGGATCGCCGGCGGCGTGCTGCTGATCAACCTCGCCCCCGGTGCGAGCAACGCCACCCTCACCTCCTACCTCTTCGGCTCGGTGAGCACGGTCGAGGAGCAGGACCTGTGGTTCGTCGGTGCCCTGGCCGTCGGCGTGGTCGCCGTGGTGGCGCTCTTCGGCCGCGAACTGTTCGTGCTGTGCCAGGACGAGGAGGTGGCCAGGGCCCACGGCCTTCCGGTGCGCTTCCTGAGCGTCCTGCTCGCGGTCACGGCGGCGCTGACGGTGGTCATCGCCATGCGCGTGGTCGGCGTGCTCATGGTGAGCGCGCTGCTCATCGTCCCGGTCGCCGCCGCCCAGCAGCTCACCCGCAGCTTCCGGGTGACCATGGGGCTGGCGGTGGTCATCGGGCTGTTCTCCTCCCTGGGCGGCCTGACCACCGCGTTCTACGGGGACCTGGCGCCCGGCGCCACGATCGTCATACTGGCGTTGGCGGTGTTCTGCGTCGCGGTGGCCGTCAGCGGCCTCCTCAACCGCCGGTCGCGCAGGGGCACGTCCAACACCCGTGAACCCGTGGGGGCCGACGCGGCCGGTACGATGCCCCAGACCGATCGGGGGAGGGTGAAGCAATGAGTACACGTCGCGAGACGGTCCGCCAGGCGCTGACCGGGTGCACCGGTTTCCGCAGTGCCCAGGACCTGTACGCGGACCTGCGCGCCGAGGGTTCCAAGATCGGCCTGACCACCGTCTACCGGGCGCTCCAGGCGCTGAGCGACTCCGGTGAGGTGGACGTGCTGCGCACCGACGACGGCGAGGCCGTCTACCGGGCGTGCGACAGCGAACAGCACCACCACCACCTGGTGTGCCGGACGTGCTCCACGGCGGTGGAGATCGAGGGGCCGGCCGTGGAGAAGTGGGCGGCCGAGGTGGGCGCCAAGCACGGGTTCACCGGGGTGACGCACACCGTCGAGGTGTTCGGTACCTGCGGCGACTGTTCGAGGGCGTAGGGCCCGGCCCCGGGCGCCGGGATTCAGGCGCATGCCGCCCGGACCCGGCGGCGGCCGGTCTCGCCACGCGTCCAGGCGTGGAGGCGGCGGACCCGCGGACCCTCGCGGGCGTCATCGAGCGCCACGCGGACAGCGACGTCCTCGCCCAGGAACCAGCGGTTGCCGGGCCCCGACGCCTCCGCGGCCTCGGGGAGCCCTTCGAGCCGGGCCAGCAGGCGATCGGCGGCGGCGCCCCGGCCGGGACCGGGGACCCAGGGTTCCGGCGGTCCGGGCCAGGGCTCCCAGTGGGACAGGTGGTCCGGCAGGGCGTGGTGTTCGATCAGGTGGTAGGTCGACGACGCGATCTCCTGGAAGCGGGCGCCGTGTCCGAAGCCCACACCGACGCGGCGGTCGGTACGCAGGGCGTAGGCCACGGGGGACGAGACGTGTTCCCCGACGATGTCGAAGCACCACTCCCGGCCGTCGGGCCACATCCGGTCGCCGAGGGTGAGGTCGCACCGGCGCGCGGTCCCGTGGACGTCGCCGTCCAGTACGAGCCCGTCGTGGAACGTGCCCCCGCGAAGGCTGACGCGACCGCTCACCGGCCGTCCGCGTCGCCGGGGACGCGGGGATCGCGGTGGTGCTCCACCCTCTTCCCGGTCACCGGCCCGTGGAAGGTGCCGCCGGAGAAGTCGACGTGATCCCCCGTGTGGTGGATGGTGTTACCGACACCGCCCTCGACCCGCTCGGCCTGCACCACCACACCGCCGGACACGTCCCCGTTCGGCGTTGTGGCCCCACCCCCTCCCGTGGGGGCGGTCCGGTCGTCGGCCGTGCGCTGTCGGCGCACCGTCCACACCGCCACCACCAGTGCCGCCACCCCGGCGGCCAGGGAACCGATCCCGGACAGCTGGGACAGCTCGTTCAACCCCAGTCCCAGGTCGGGGAGGAGCCGGGGCAGCGCCCAGGCTCCCGCCAGAACGGCCGTCGCCGAACCGAGAATCCACGTCCACAGCCATCGCATGACCGCATTGTGCCGTGTCCGGATGCACGGGGGTGGGCCGTTCGCCGGAACCGGCCACGACGCCACAGGGCGGCGGGCTACTCCGCGCCGTCGCTGCGGTGGCAGGACTCCAGGGTGGGCCGCTTGGGACGCATACCGTCACCGGAGGAACGGCCGGTCAGACGCCGGTGGATCCACGGCACCAGGAACTCGCGGGCCCAGTGCAGGTCCTCCTGGCGGGCGGTGCGCCAGTCGCGCGGCTCGGCCGGGGGCCAGGGTTCGTTCCAGTCACCCTCCACCGGGACACCGAGAACCTCGCACACACGCAGCGCGATGCGGCGGTGGCCCTCCGGGGAGAAGTGCAGCCGGTCCCAGCTCCACGCGCGCGGATCGGCGAGCGTGCGCATGCTCCATATGTCCACGACGTCGCAGCCGTACTGGTCCGCCACGTGGCGCATGTGCATGTTGTAGGTGGAGACCTTGCCCCGCAGGTGGCGCATGACCGGCAGCGCGCCGGTGTCGAAGCCCGTGAAGACGACGATCCGGGCGTCCGAGCGGCTGAGCTCGGCGACCATGGACTCGAAGACCTCGGCGGTGGCGTCCGGGTCCCCGCCGGGCCGGATGATGTCGTTGCCGCCCGCGCACAGGGTGATCAGGTCCGGCGCGAGTTCGACCGCCCGCTCCACCTGGTCCTCCTTGATCTGGCGGACGAGCTTGCCGCGCACGGCCAGGTTGGCGTAGCGCACCTCGCCCACGTGGTCGGCCAGGTGCTCGGCCACGCGGTCCGCCCAGCCGCGGTAGCGGCCGTCGGGCACGCTGCCGCTGTCCGGGTACGGGTCGCTCATGCCCTCGGTGAAGCTGTCACCGAGGGCCACGTAGGACAGGATGTCCCGGTTCGTGAGGTCACTGTTCCCAAAGCCGCTCATGGTGCACGATGATGCAACTTTGAGCCATGGTTACGCGACAGTAGGTTCATGGTTTGTCCGTTTTTGCGGGGTACGTCACACCGAACCGTGTTCCGCCCGCCCGGCCCTGTCCCGGGTGACCGGGGTCAGTTCGGGTCGCTTGGCGGTGACGTCGTCGCCGGAGGACCGGCCGGTCAGGCGGCGGCCGATCCAGGGCACCAGGGACTCGCGGGCCCAGGTCAGGTCGTCCCGGCGGGCCTGGCTCCAACTGACCTCCTCCCGCTCCGGCCACGGTTCGTCCCAGCGCCGGTCGGTGGGCACCCCGAGGACCTCGGCCACGCGCAGCGCCAGCCTGCGGTGCCCCTCCGGGGACATGTGCAGGCGGTCGGCGTCCCAGGCACGGGAGTCGGTCAGGACACGCATCGACCACTGGTCGACGAGGTGGCAGCCGTGGGCGTCGGCGATCGCGCGCACGTTCATGTAGTACCGGGCGAACAGGCCGATGCCGCCGCGCATGTACCCCGTGGAGACGTTGACGCCGGTGAACAGGACCACCTGGCTTCCGGCGGCGCGCAACCGGCCCACCGTGTGGTCCAGGATCCGCGCCATGCGCTCGGGGTCGCCGCCGGGGCGCAGCAGGTCGTTGCCGCCCGCACACAGCGAGACCAGGTCAGGCGCCATGTCCAGGGCGACGGGCAGCTGGTCCGTGACGATCTGGCGCATGAGCTTGCCGCGCACGGCCAGGTTGGCGTAGCGCACCTCGCCCACGTGGTCGGCCAGGTGCTCGGCCACGCGGTCCGCCCAGCCCCGGAAGACCGCGTCCGCCCCCGGGTAGGGGTCGCCCACACCCTCGGTGAAGCTGTCGCCCAACGCCACGTAGGACATGCCCGGCCGCACGGGCGGGGCGCCGTCCGCGTCCGTCACCGCGCTCACTCCGCCTCCCCCGGAACCGGGTTGGGCACGGCGCCTCCGTAGCGGCGGTCGCGCCGGGCGTAGATCTCGCAGGCCCGCCACAGGTCGCGGCGGTCGAAGTCGGGCCAGAGCGTGTCGAGGAAGACGAACTCGGCGTAGGCGGACTGCCAGAGGAGGAAGTTCGAGGTCCGCTGCTCGCCGGAGGAGCGCACGAACAGGTCGACGTCGGGGACCTCCGGCGCGTACAGCTCCCGCGCGATGGCGTCCTCGCTGATCTTCTCCGGGGAGATCCGCCCGTCGGCCGCCTTGCGGGCGAGCGCGCGCACGGCGTCGGTGATCTCGGCCCGGCCACCGTAGTTCACGCAGAACTGGAGGGTGAGCCGGTCGTTGTCGCGCGTCATCTCCTCGGCCTCCTGGAGCTCCTTGATGACGCTCTTCCAGAGCCGACCGGAGCGACCGGCCCACTTCACGCGGACCCCGCGGGCGTGCAGTTCGTCACGGCGGCGGCGGATGGTGTCGCGGTTGAAGCCCATGAGGAAGCGGACCTCGTCGGGTGAGCGCTTCCAGTTCTCCGTGGAGAAGGCGTAGGCCGACAGGTGGGAGACGCCCAGCTCCAGGGCCCCCTCGATGACGTCGAAGAGGGAGGACTCACCCGCCTTGTGCCCCTCGGTGCGGGGCAGGCCCCGCTCCTTGGCCCAGCGCCCGTTGCCGTCCATGACCACGGCCACGTGCTTGGGTACCAGGTCCGCGGGCAGCTCCGGCGGGCGCGCCCCGCTCGGGTGCGGGACGGGCCGGGTGTACTCCCGCCGGTTTCCGGTGTCGAAGCTGAACAGACTCAAGAACGCTCCACGTGCCGCAGTGATCGGATTCCGTTCTCCAGGTGCCACTGTAGGTAGGCCGCGACCAACCCGCTGCACTCGGAACGGTGCCCTCCCGCGCTGGCGTCCGCGCTCTCCCAGTCGCCCTCGAGCAGCGCCGTCATCAGGCGGAGCGTCTCGACGGAGGGGTGCACGGTGCCGTGGGGACGGCACACCGAGCAGACCATACCGCCTGCGTGGACCGCGAACGCGCGGTGCTCGCCCCGGCTCCCGCAGCGGGCGCACTCGCCCAGCGCCGGGGCGTACCCGGCCACGGCCAGTGACCGGAGCAGATAGGCGTCCAACACCAGCCTGGCGTCGTGCGTTCCCTCACCCAGGGCGCGCAGGGCGCCGATGAGCAGCAGGAACTGGCGCAGGGCCGGGTCCTTCTCCACGGCGACGACCTTCTCGGCGGTCTCCAGCATCGCGGCGGCCGCGGTGTAGCGGGCGTAGTCGTGCACGACCGCCTCACCGTAGGCGCGCACGGTCTCGGCCTGGGTGATCACGTCCAGGGTGCGGCCGGTGTAGAGCTGCACGTCGACGTGGGTACACGGTTCGAGGCGGGCACCGAAGCGTGACTTGGTGCGGCGCACCCCCTTGCCCACGGCGCGCACCAGTCCGGTGCGCCGGGTCAGCAGGGTGACGATCCGGTCGGCCTCGCCCAGTTTCTGGTTGCGCAGGACGACACCCTCGTCGCGGTAGAGACTCACCCTCCCATTGTCACGGATGGCACCGACCGACCGTACGCGCGGGCTCCCCGGGAGGACGGTCACGACCAGCTTTATTACGGTTTGGATTCCCTTTTCGAGACATTTGCTCTACTCTCACGCGCTAAGCGCTCCGCGACGGGCACCCCACGCCCGAGAGTGGCGCCCGGTGTCGGACACGAGGACCCGGGCGGCCCCGAGAGGCGGAGCGGCAGGACCCGGCCACACACGCACAGGTGCGGCCGAGGGGATCCCCCGGTGACCGTCCACAGGACACAACGGCCACCCCCATCCGCACCCGCACGGAAGGTACAGAGCGACATGGCACGAGGCCGCCGAGGCAGGCGCAGAGCGAACGCTCACGAACGGGGATCGGCGCGCGAAGGGCGACGGAACCCGCTTCCGCTGGTGGCGGGTCTGACCGCGGTACCGGTCGGTCTGACACTGGCCGGAGCCCTCCTGGTCACCGACCTGGGCGATCGGCTGGACCCGTCGGGGGCGGCCGACGCCGCCCCGTCCGCCGCCGGGCAGGTCGGGAGCGCCGTCGCGGACGACTCCGCCGTCCCCGACACCGCGACCGACGACGACTTCTTCGAGACCCCGACCGCGGCTCCGGAGGAGGCCGAGCGGAGCGCCTCGGCCGAGACCGCCACCGCCCAGGCCACGGCCCCCGCCGCGGCCGACGGGTCCGACTCCGGGAGCGACACGGACGCGTCGGGCGGCTCGGGAGGCGGTTCCCGGGAGGAGGAGGCCGACAGCGGGAGCGGGGGGTCCGGCTCACCGCAGGCGCCCGTGGGCGGCCCCGTGGTGAACCAGGTCGTCCAGCTGGTCAACACCGAGCGGGCCGACGCCGGATGCGGCCCGCTGCGCGTGGACGACCGCCTGGCCGCCGCCGCGCAGGAGCACAGCGAGGACATGGACGCCCGCGACTACATGGCCCACGAGAGCCCGGAGGGCGAGGGTCCCGGCGACCGGGCCGAGCGCCACGGGTACGACTCGTGGGGCGCGGAGAACGTCGCCAAGGGCCAGACCAGCGCCGAGCAGGTGATGGAGGCCTGGATGAACAGTCCGGGGCACCGCAGGAACATCCTCAACTGCGACCTGGTCGCGATCGGGGTCGGTGAGTCCGGCAACGCCTGGACGCAGCTCTTCGGCTGGGAGTAACGGCCGGACACGCGACGATCGGGCCGCGCCCCCGTGGGGTGCGGCCCGATCGCGTGTGGGCGGGAGAGCGCGGAGACTGGTGGTCCCAAGCCAGAAGGAAGCCGCCGCAGTGCCCGCCCCGGTGCGAGGAGAGCGGAACGGCTACATCCTTATGTGTGGAACGAAGAAGGAAGCCGCTCCGGTGCCTCACCGGGCCGCCAGACTAACGCACCGCCGCGACACGGTTCACGGGGTTTTCTCCGGGCTTTGCGCCGCCTCGCCCACGACGTCCGGAAGCAGGCCGGGCAGCTCCGCCCGGGTGAGCACCTCGACCCCCTCGGGCAGCCCCTCCGGGCGCTCCAGACCGACATAGGCGACCCGCCGTCCGTCGACCTCCTCCGGCACGGGCGGTTCCCGGTACTCGCGCACCTCGGAGCCGGTCTGCGCCATCAGGTCCAGCAGGTCGCCGACGGTGAGGTAGCACCGCTCGACGACGGCGCGCGCCATCAGCCGCGCGGGGGCGCCCGTGGTCTCGACCTCGTTGAACAGCTCCTCCCCCGGCAGGGACAGGTGCGTCCAGCGGGCGCTCCACGTGCCGTCCCCGCCCCGGCTGAACACCAGTGGGACCACGACCCGGGCGGTTGCCTCCAGGTCCGACTTCGTCCGCACGGTGCCCGGTTCGAAGGGCATGCCCCTCTGCTCGACGTCGCGGTCCATGTACCCGAAGTACGCCTCGGGCAGGAAGGCGAACCGGTCGCCGCCGTACACCAGCACCTCGGGCACCACGTGCCGGGCCTCGACCCGGTTCAGGTCCAGGTCGATCATCTCGGTGGCGCCGTCGGGACCGGAAGCCTCGACGATGTCCCCGGAATGGACGGCCCCCACCGACTCCAGGTTGCTCCAGGACACCTGACCGACCGGGGCGAAGTCGTCGTCGAGCAGCATCACCGACAGGTCGAGGTCGGTCTCGTCGATGCCGTCCCTCCAGTGGACGAAGAAGCGGAGGCGGTCGCCCTCCACCGGCGTGACGGTGCCGCGCGGCAGCACCCCCATGCCCCTGGCCGTGCCCTTGCCCGAGCGGGGCACGGCGACGGAGCGGACGGCCGGGTCGACCAGGACCAGGTCGAAGTACCGGAGCCGCTCGGCGATGAGGTCGTCCAGGGCCGTGACCACGGCGGCCGCGTCCTCCTTCGGCAGCGGCGGGCGGTCGTCCGCCTCGGTCCAACCGCGCGCGGTCTGGTTGGCGAACAGGCGTACCACTCCGGGGACGTCCCGGTTGGCGAGCTGCTCGCGGGCCGAGACCAGGACCCGTCCGGCGACCCTCCCGCAGCGCTGGCGGACCACCGGCGCGAGGCGTGCCCCGAACCCGGGACCGCCCGCGACCAGGAGCCGGTCCAGGGTCCGCACGAGCACGCCGGGCTGTCCGGACAGCAGGGCGAGGGCCCGCTCGACGTTCCCGTTCAGGAAGGCGGACTCGACCCTGGCGTTGAACGTGCGCACGCGTCGGTCGCCCCGCGCGACGGCGAACACCTCACGGGCGTGCTTCCACCGGGGGTACTCGTGCGGGTGCAGGCCCTCGCCGAGGCGCTTCCACGCCTCGGTGTGCCGACCGACGTCGGTGAGCTTGTCGGGGTTGTCCCCGATCACACCGTCCAGCGCGGCCAGCAGCGCCCTGCGTTCACGGCGGCGGAAGGAGCGCAGGCGTCCGGGTGCGGACAGCGTGGGGTCGCCCTCGGACAGGGCCTGGGCGAGCCGCAGCACATCCGTGGCGGTGTCGACGTCGGGGGCGCGCCCGGCCCGGACACGGGCGGCGTTGACCAGGGCGCGGTTCTCGCGCACGGGGACGCTCGGCGGCTCCCCCTCGGCGTGCTCCTGCGCGAGCCCGGCCAGGAGGGATCGGTCGGTGTCGCTCAACGGGACCGGGCTGCCCGCCAGCTCCTCGTAGAGTGCCCGGGTCTCCTCCGCCAGCGTGCGGCCCAGGTGCAGGAGGGTGAACCGGTCCTTGGCCGAGGCGACGAAGGCGTCGCGCGAGGCGGCGAGCTCGGCGTAGGTGTGCTGGTAGCGGCCGTAGCTCGGCAGGTCCAGGAGGTTGACCGAGCCGTCGGGCCGCATGACCGGCCCCCCGCGGTCGGGGTCGGTGAGCGCCTCGACCAGGCACCCGGTCCAGAACTCCAGGGTGTCGGGAACGTTGTCGGGGAAGTCGCGGAAGTAGACGTTGTGCCTCACGTGCGCGCCGACCAGCTCGCGGACCGCCCCCAGGACGATACGGGCCGTGCGCGTGACGGCGTCCGGTTCGAGTCCGACCAGGTGCGCGCGCAGTTCGGCGGTGAGTCCGAAGCCGGCCGACAGCAGAGCGGCGTCGAGCTGGCGCGTGGCCGCGGAGCCGTCGCCGGGGTCGCCCCCGGGCACGGGGACGCGGAGGGTTCGCTGGATGATCTCGGTGTGCGCCATGTCCGGAGATGGTGCCACCGGCCCCCGACATCCACCACGGGTTTTCCGGCCAGGGACGGCCGTCGGTCCCGGACACGCGTCCGCCCCGGACACCCACCGTGTGGCGGGTGTCCGGGGCGGACGCCGGTGGGTCAGGCGCGGCCGATGGCGCTGCACACGGCCTTCAGGGAGGCCGTGGTGATGCTGTTGTGGATGCCCACACCCCACACCACGTTCCCGTCGATCTCGGCCTCCACGTAGGCGGCGGCCCGGGCGTCGCCGTCCCCGCCCAGCGAGTGCTCGACGTAGTCCATGACGCGGACCTTGACGTCCACGTCGGTCAGGGCGTCGCAGAACGCCGAGATCGGGCCGTTGCCGGTGCCGGTCAGCTCGCGGATCTCGCCGTTGACGCGGGCGTCGGCCTCGATCCGGTAGGTGCCGTCCTCGGCGGTGGTGGACCGGTGGGCCAGGACCGCGACCGGCCCGGACTCGGCCAGGTAGGTGTCGGAGAAGATCTCCCAGATCCGCTCGCCCGCGAACTCGCCGCCCTCGGCGTCGGTGTGCTCCTGGATGACGCGGGAGAACTCGATCTGCAGGCGGCGCGGCAGGTCCAGGGCGTGGTCGCGCTGCATGATGTAGGACACGCCGCCCTTGCCGGACTGGCTGTTGACCCGGATGACCGCCTCGTAGTTGCGGCCCACGTCCTTGGGGTCGATGGGCAGGTAGGGCACGTCCCACGGGTACTCGTCGACCGGGGTCGAGGCCGCGTCCGCCTCGGCCTCCAGGGCCGCGAAGCCCTTCTTGATCGCGTCCTGGTGGGAGCCGGAGAAGGCGGTGTAGACCAGGTCGCCGCCGTAGGGGTGGCGCGGGGCCACGGGCAGCTGGGTGCAGTGCTCGACCGTGCGGCGGATCTCGTCGATCTCGGAGAAGTCGATCCGGGGGTCCACGCCCTGGCTGAACAGGTTCAGGCCCAGGGTGACCAGGCAGACGTTGCCGGTGCGCTCACCGTGCCCGAACAGGCAGCCCTCGACGCGGTCGGCCCCGGCCATGACGGCCAGCTCGGCGGAGGCGACCCCGGTGCCGCGGTCGTTGTGCGGGTGCACCGACACCACCACGTGCTCGCGGCGGGTCAGGGTGCGGCTCATCCACTCGATCTGGTCGGCGTAGACGTTGGGGGTGGCGCGCTCGACCGTGGCGGGCAGGTTCAGGATGATCTCGCGGCCCGGGCCGGGCTGCCAGACGTCCATGACGGCCTCGCAGACCTCCAGGGCGAAGTCCAGCTCGGTGTCGATGAAGATCTCGGGCGAGTACTCGTAGCCGAAGTACTCGGTCTCGCCCAGGTACTGCTCGGCGAAGCGCATGACGTGCCGGGTGCCCTCGACGGCGATGTCCTTGCACTGGTCGCGGTCGACCTTGAAGACCACGCGGCGGAAGGTCGGGGCGGTGGCGTTGTACAGGTGCACGGTGGAGCGTTTGGCGCCGACCAGACTCTGCACGGTGCGCTCGATCAGGTCCTCGCGGGCCTGGGTCAGGACGGAGATCTGGACGTCGTCGGGGATCAGGTCGTCCTCGATCAGGGACCGGACGAAGTCGAAGTCGGTCTGGCTGGCGGCGGGGAAGCCGACCTCGATCTCCTTGTAGCCCATCTTCACCAGCAGCAGGAACATCTCGCGCTTGCGCGCGGGGTCCATCGGCTCGATCAGCGCCTGGTTGCCGTCGCGCAGGTCGGTGGACAGCCAGCGGGGCGCCTCGGTGATGGTCCTGGACGGCCACGTGCGGTCGGGCAGGTCGACCGGAGCGAAGGGCTGGTAGCGCTGGAAGGGCATGGAGCTGGGCTGCTGCTGCGGCACCATCGGGTGTCTCCTGACAGGGTGTGCTGGCGTGAGGTCAGTGGCCGACCAGGGCAAGCCGAAGTCCCGCGGCGAGGGAGCCGACCGTCTAACGACCCCCGCCGCGGCCACTAAGGAGAAGCAGCTCGCGCAGCATAGTGGTCGTCACGCTAGCAGAGTGTTCCGGAATGCTGGTACTCAGCGTCCACATTCTGGGACACGTGTCGCGTGACCTGGTCCCCTCCGTCACATGGAAACAGCGGTACCGCCCGGGAATGGCGGCGTCGCGGCCGTACCCGTTCACTACGACCGCGACGCCCGTCTGTTCATTCCCCGGAGGGAACGGACCCCCTGGGGGCTCAGGCCTCCGGCAGGGGCTCGAACTCCTTGACCGCGTCGATCGCGGGACCGTGCGGCGTGTTGGCCTCGCGCTCGATCATGATCTCGACCAGCACCGGACGCGAGGTGGCCCTGGCCTCCTTGCGCGCCCACTCCAGGGTGTCCCGGATCTCGTTCGGGTCGGCGACCCGGCGGCCGGAGCAGCCGTAGGCCTCCATGATCTTGACGTTGTCGGTGCCGAACTCGTCGTAGTGGATGTCGACCTGGTAGTTCATCTCGTACGGGAGCGAGGCCTGGCGGATGAGGCCCAGGTACTCGTTGTTGATCATGATGATCACGTACGGGACGTCGTACTGGGCGGCGACGGCCAGTTCCTCGACCATGTACTGGAAGCCGTAGTCGCCGACGATGCCGACGACCTCGGCGTCCGGCTCGGTGTTCTTGAGCGCCTTCTTGACACCGATGGCGGCCGGGATCTCCCAGCCCAGCGGGCCCGCCTGGCCGCAGATCTGGTAGTGGCGCGGCTTGTAGGCCTTCTGGTGCTGGCCGCCCCAGATCTGGTAGAGGCCGATCGCGGTGACGAAGTAGGTGTCGGCGTCGAAGACCTCGTTGATCTCCTTGTAGACGCGCGGCGCCTTGATCGGCACGCTGTCGAAGTCCTCGCGGCGGGTCATGGTCCGCTTGAGTTCGCCGACGCGGTCCACCCACGGCTGGACCTGGGCCTTCTTGCCCCGGGCCCTGGCCGCCTCCAGCAGCGCGGACAGGAACAGCTTGGCGTCGGAGACCACGCCCAGGTCCGGCTCGAAGACCCTGCCGATCTGGGTGGGCTCGATGTCGACGTGGATGAACCTGCGGTCGCCCCGGTAGACGTCGATCTGGCCGGTGTGGCGGTCGCCGAAGCGCGCGCCGACCGCCAGGACCAGGTCCGACTCCAGGAAGGAGGCGTTGCCGTAGCGCTGGGAGGTCTGGACACCGGTCATGCCGGAGTACAGCGGGCTGTCCTCGTCGAAGGAGCCCTTGCCCATGAGCGTGACCTGGACGGGGACGTTCAGGTACTCGGCGAGCTCCTTGAGCTCCTCGGAGGCCTCGGACAGGATCACACCGCCGCCGGCCAGCAGCAGCGGGCGCTCGGCGGCCAGGAGCATGTCCAGGGCGCGCTCGACGCGGGGCTGGTGGGGCTCGACCGCGTTGATCTTCAGCGGTGCGTCGATGGCGGGGTCGTACTCGATGACCTGCTTGGCGACGTCCAGCGGGATGTCGATCAGCACGGGGCCGGGACGGCCCTCCTGGGCGACGCGGAAGGCCTCGCGGAAGATCCAGGGGGCGGTGGCCGCCTCCCTGATCTGCACGGCCCACTTGGTGACGGGCTTGGCGATCTCGACGATGTCGACCGCCTGGAAGCCCTCCTTGTCCAGCAGGGAGGTCATGGCCTGGCCGGTGATGCAGACGATCGGGACGGAGTCCGCCATCGCCGTGTACAGGCCGGTGATCATGTTGGTGCCGGCGGGGCCGGAGGTGCCGATGGCCACACCCACCTTGCCGGTGGTGCGCGACCACCCGTCCGCCATGTGGGTGGCGCCCTCCTCGTGGCGGACGGTCAGGTGCTCGATGCCGCCGACGTCCTCCATCGCCTTGTAGAGGGGCAGGATGGCGGCGCCGGGGCAGCCGAAGGCGGTGTCCACGCCCTCGTCCTTGAGGACCTCGATGACAGCGTTCATCGCGGGCATCTGTACCATTTGAAGTGAACCCTTCAGTGCTAGGGGGGTTGAACGGATTCCGCCGGCGGGACCCAGGGTGCGGCCAACACCCGAGGCCGCCGTCAGCCACGCGGATCACACGTAAGACGTGGGTACGGCAGGCCGGTACCGCCGGCGGAAGCCCTTGTGCCAGGTGGCCGTTACTCGGTGCGGCCGGAGAGCTGCTCGACGATCTTCAGCAGCGCGGAGTGGTCGAGCCCGCCGTGGCCCTGGTGCTTGAGGGCGCCGACGAACTGGGCCACCTGGGCGCCCAGCGGAATCGCCACGCCGGCCTCGCGGGCGGCGGTGGTCACGATCTTCATGTCCTTGTCGTGCAGGGCGATGCGGAAGCCCGGCTGGAACTCGCGCTTGCGCATGGCCTCGCCCTTGCGCGCCATGACGGTGCTGCCCGCGAGCCCGCCCCCGAGGACCTCCAGGCCCGCCTCGGTGTCGACGCCGTGCGCCTCCAGGAAGACGAGGGCCTCGGCCACGAGCTGGATGTTGCCCGCGACGATGAGCTGGTTGGCGGCCTTGACCGTCTGGCCGGCGCCGTTGGGGCCGACCAGGACCGGGGTGGTGCCGAGGACGTCGAAGATCGGCTTGGCCGTGTCGAAGTCCTCCTGCTTGCCGCCGACCATGATGGACAGCTTGGCCTCGATGGCGCCGGCCTCACCGCCGGAGACGGGGGCGTCCAGGACGCGGAAGCCGCGCTCGGCACCGGCCTCGGCGAGGGTGCGGGTGACGTCGGGGCGGATGCTGCTCATGTCGATGACCAGGGCGCCGGCCTTGGCGTTGTCGTAGACGCCGCCCTCACCGGCGAGGACCTCCTCGACGTGCGGGGAGTCCGGGACCATCGTGATGACGACGTCGGCGTCGGCCACGGCCTCGGCGATGCTGCCCGCGCCCTTGCCGCCGCCCGCGACGAGCTTGTCGATGGCGGCCTGGTCGAGGTTGTAGCCGGTGACGCCGTACCCGGCCCTGACCAGGTTGACGGCCATGGGCAGACCCATGATGCCGAGTCCGATGAAGGCGATGGTGCTGTTGGCGGGCATGTCCGCCCCTTTCGTGGTCTGTGGTTGGCGGGTTGTCGGAAGCGTCCTTGGGTGGCGGCCGCCCGCCCCGAGGGCGTACGGGGCGGACGGCCCGCCGGCGGTCACCGTTGGCCGGCGACCGCCCGTCTGGAACGCGCTGGTCAGCGCTTGAGCCAGCCGAAGCTCTCCGCGGAGGGCACGGTCGGCTTGTACTCCAGGCCGACCAGGCCGCGGTAGCCGCGGGCCTCGGCGTCGGTGAGGAGCTCGTCGAGGGGCAGCGACCCGGTGCCGGGCTCGCCGCGACCGGGGGCGTCGGCGATCTGGATGTGGCCGAACTCGGCGGCGTGGTCGCGCACGACCGCGGCCACGTCGTCGCCGTTGACCGCCAGGTGGAAGAAGTCGGCGAGGAGCGCGACGTTGGCGGCCCCGGCCTCCTTCACCTTGGCCACGAACGCGAGGGCGTCGGCGGCCGTCTTGAGCGGGTAGTCCTCGGAGCCGCTGATCGGCTCGACGAGGACGGTCCCGCCGACCTTGGCCACGCCGTTGGCCGCCGCGACCGTGTTCTCCAGGGCCAGGCGGTCCTGCTCGGCCGGGTCGACACCCTCCTGGCGCAGACCGTAGAGGGCGTTGAAGCCGGTGGTGCCGGTCCGCTCGGCGATGTGGGCCACGACCTCGATGTTGGCCGTGAACTCGTCACTGCGCGAGGGCTGGGACAGGACGCCGCGGTCCGGGCCGGGCAGGGCCCCGGCGAAGAAGTTGAGGCCGCTCAGCCGCACCCCGGCGTCGTCGATCGCGGAGACGAAGGCGTCGATCTCGTCCTGCGCGGGCGTCGCGCTCTCGAACGGCCACCAGAACTCCACCGCGTGGAAGCCCGCGTCGCGGGCGGCCTTGGGGCGTTCGTTGATGGGGAGCTCGGTGAACAGCAGCGAGCAGTTCACCGTGTAGCCCAGCGCGTGGCTCATGCCTGGCCTCCGTCACCTTGAATTCCGCATTGCGGAAAGTAGTTTTCACTTGAAGGAATAACCTGAGTGTGCGGCCCCGGCGTGGCCTTGTCAACCACCGGGCACGCACCGGGCCGCCGAGGCCCGCCCCCGGAGGGACGCCGCCCGAGCCCCCTCGACCCCACCCACTCCGCACGCCCCACCGGGAAGTTCTCTCGAACTTCGTACAAGCGCATGAAGTTCGGACTTTTTCGACAATCCCCCCTTGCAAGTGTTGACAAGATCACACGGTGGAGAGTTAGAGTCCCTCCATCCGTCATACGGAAACAACCATCTGCACTACGAAAAACGCCCGGTGGATCTGTAGGAACATCCCGATGACGTGAGCGGGTAGGACCCCTCACCGGAGTGACCGCACCCACCGGACACGGGAGAACAGATGCCCGAGACCAACGCGCGAGAGCCGGACGGGTCCACCGATCCGGGTCTGGCGCGCCTGAACGCCCTGTCGCGGGAGGACCTGCGCGTCGAGCTCGCCCAGTGCCTCGACATCGACCGCTGGGTCGACGCCGTGGCCGGGCAGGCGCCCTACGCCGACCGGAGCGCCCTCACCGACCTCGCCGACAAGCACGCGCGCGAGATCACCGGGGACGAGGTCGCCTCCGCGCTGGCCCGCCACCCGCGCATCGGGGAGAAGGCCCGGGGGAAGGGGACCGAGGCCCGGTGGTCGCGCGGAGAGCAGTCCGCGTTCGCCGCCGACAGCGACGACGCCTCGCTGCGCGTGCAGCGGATCTTCGAGTTCGCCCAGGGGGAGTACGAGGGCCGGTTCGGCCAGATCTACCTGGTCTGCGCCAGCGGCCGGTCCAGCCGTGAACTCCTGGCCGACCTCGTCGGGCGCCTGGACAACGACCCGACCACCGAACTGCGCGTGGTCGCGGAGGAACTCCGCAGGATCTCCGGACTCCGCCTAGCCAAACTCCTGGACGCCGCATGAGCCACGTGACCACGCACATCCTCGACGCGTCGCTGGGCCGCCCCGCCAGGGACGTCCCGGTCCGCCTGGAGGCCGCCGCCGACGCGGAACGCACCTCCTGGAAACCGGTCGCCGAGGGCCGCACCAACGACGACGGCCGGGTGCCCGACCTGGGCCCCGAGCAGCTTCCCGCCGGGTACTACCGCGTCGTCTTCGACACCGCGGCCTACTTCGCGGCCACCGGCCAGAAGGGCTTCTACCCCGAGGTCACCATCGTCTTCGACCTCGCGGACGAGGACGCGCACTACCACGTTCCGCTCCTGCTGAGCCCGTTCGCCTACTCGACCTACCGGGGCTCCTAGCCCGGCTCCGGCCACACCCCGCCAGGAAGGGGGCACGGTACGCCCGAGATCCAGCAGCCCTAGACACACGACCCTCTTCGAGTGCGTGATAGGTCCTTCCGCATGTCCACAGCGGTCCTCCCTCGTGCGCACGGCGCGGGCGCCCGGCGCCCGACGCGAAACGACGACTTCATGTACACACATGAGATGGAGTACGCCCTGATGGGTATCCGACTCGGAGACAACCAGTACGGCAAGGCCGAGGTCCGCCTCGTCCACGTCAACCGCGACACCGCGGTCCACCAGATCAAGGACGTCAACGTCACCTCGCAGCTGCGCGGCGACCTGGAGACCGTCCACACCGTCGGCGACAACAGCACGTGCCTGCCGACCGACACCCAGAAGAACACCGTCTACGCCAAGGCCAAGGAGTGGGGCGGCGTCGGCGCGATCGAGGACTTCGCGCTCAGGCTCGCGCGCCACTTCGTCGACGAGCACGAGTACGTGCACGGCGCCCGCCAGGAGGTCCAGGAGTACTCCTGGAACCGCATCGCCACCTCGCACGGCCCGCACGACCACGCCTTCGCCCGCAGCGGCGCCGAGACCCGCACCACCGTGGTCAACAAGGACGGCGACAGGGAGTGGGTGGTGTCCGGCTTCGAGGGCCTGACCGTCCTCAAGTCCACCGGGTCCGAGTTCCACGGGTTCCCGAGGACGAAGTACACCACCCTCAAGGAGACCGACGACCGGATCCTCGCCACGGACGTCACCGCCCGCTGGCGCTACGTCGGTACCGACCTGGAGTTCGACAAGCTCTACTCCTCCATCCGCGCCATCTGCCTGGAGGCGTTCGCCGAGACGCACAGCCTCGCCCTCCAGCAGACCCTGTACGAGATGGGCAGGGCCGTCCTGGAGGCGCACCCGGAGGTCGCCGAGATCAGGTTCTCCATGCCGAACAACCACCACTTCCTGGTGGACCTGTCGCCGTTCGGCCTGGACAACCCGAACGAGGTCTTCTTCGCCGCCGACCGGCCCTACGGCAAGATCGAGGCCGCGGTCGAGCGCGACGACGCTCCCGACGCCGGCGACGCCTGGAAGGCCGTCCCCGGCTTCGTGTAGGGAGCCCGAGCCCCGGGGCCCGTTCTCCTAGCCGGCCGGGCCCCGGTCCCCGCCCCGCACCGCGGGGAGCAGTGCCCGAGGCATCGACGCCTCGCTAGCCGCGTACGACAGCGGCTGCCACACCGGCCGTCGGCGTATCCGGAGACGGATCGCCGCACCGGTGGACACCACCGGGCCCGCGCCCGAGAAACCGGCCACCTCCCGCCGGTGGCCAACAATCGCAAAGGCTGGAAACTGGCCATGTCGAACAGTCCGTCCGCGAAGGACTCGGCCACAACGAATGCCTCATCCCCCCTCCGCCCGGAGGACGAGAAGCTGCCGCTGCGGTTGCTGCTCGTCTACGGGTTGCAGCACATCTTCACCATGTACGCCGGTGCGGTGGCACCGGCCCTGGTCATCGGCGCCGCCGCTGGACTCGCGAACGAGCCCGCCGCCATGGGCATCCTCGTCAGCGGAGCACTCCTGGCAGCCGGGATCGCCACCCTCCTCCAGACCGTCGGCCACAGGAGCGTCGGCGCGCAGATGCCGATCGTGGTCGCCAGCTCGTTCGTCCCGGTCAGCGCCATCACGGCGCTCGCGGCCGGGGAGGGCGGGGAGAACCTGCCCGTGGCCTTCGGCGCCTCCATGGCCGCCGGCGCCTTCGCCCTGGTCATGACGCCGTTCTTCGGCCAGTTGATCCGCTTCTTCCCACCGATCGTCACCGGGACGATCATCACCGTCATCGGGATCAGCCTGATGCCCGTCGCCGCGCGCTGGATCATGGACGGCGGGAGCCACGCCGTGGAGGGCGGCGCCGCCGTGCCCGCCGCGCCCCTCGCCAACCTCGCGCTCGCCGGGGTCACCCTGGCGATCATCCTCGTCTGCTCCCGCGTGCTCCCGGGCATCTGGGGACGCCTGTCCGTGCTCCTGGGCCTGGTCCTGGGCACGCTGGTGGCGGTGCCCTTCGGCATGGCCGACTTCAGCCGGGTCGGCGAGGCCGACATCGTCTTCAACCCGGCGTCGGTCTTCTACTTCGGGGCCCCCCGCTTCGAGCTCGCCGCCGTCCTGACCATGTGCGTCATCATGCTGGTGGTCCTGACCGAGGGCGCCTCGCACATCATCGCGGTCGGTGAGATCACCGGTTCGAAGGTGGACGCCAAGCGCATCTCCGCCGGTCTGCGCGCCGACGTCAGCGGTTCGATCATCGGCCCGATCTTCAGTGCGACGCCCACGAGCTCCTTCGCCCAGAACATCGGCCTGCTGGCGCTGACCGGCATCCGCAGCCGGTTCGTCGTCGCCACCGGCGGCGTCATCCTGCTGGCGCTGGGCCTGTTCCCGATCCTGGGCGGTGTGATGGCCGCGCTGCCCGCCCCGGTGCTGGGCGGTGCCGGGCTCGTGCTCTTCGGCAGCGTGGCGGCCAGCGGCGTCAAGACCCTCGGCAAGGTCGACTTCACCAACAACCTCAACCTGGTGCTGGTCGCGACGTCCATGGGTGTGGCGGTCATCCCGCTCGCGTACCCGACCTTCTACTCCTTCCTGCCCGAGTCCGTGGAGATGATCGCCCACTCCGGCATCATCGGCGCGGCCGTGGTGGCGGTGCTGCTGAACATCTGCTTCAACGTGATCGGGCGCGGTCCTGACGGTGCCGTTCCGGCCGGGATCGACCCCGCCGAGATCGGCAGCGCCGGTCCGGGCGAGGCCAAGTACACCGACCAGGCCGGTGCGGCCTACCGGGGTGAGGGCCCGGAGGCCGTCGACGACACCAAGGGGTGAGCGTCCCTGACACGGCGCGGCGGCGCCCGGTTCGACCGGGCGCCGCCGCGCCGTGCCGTCACCCGTCGTCCGGTGTTCAGGCGCCGAGGGCGGGGTAGTCGGTGTAGCCGCGGTGGTCGCCGCCGTAGAAGGTGGCGGAGTCGGGCTCGTTGAGGGGGCCGCCCGCCTTGATCCGGGCGTCCAGGTCGGGGTTGGCCAACCAGGCGGCGCCCAGGGCCACCGCGTCGGCCAGCCCCTCCTCCAGCACCGCGGACGCGGCGGACGTGTCCGTGCCCGCGGCCGGGTTGTAGACGAAGGTGCCCGCCCACTCCTTGCGCAGGCGCTCGGCGTGCTCACGCGGACCCATCCCCGCGACGTGCAGGAACGCCAGCTCGGACTGGTTGGGGATGGCCTCCAGGAGCGCCAGGTGCTGGCCGAGCGAGTCGGTCTCGGTGATGCCGTTGACGGTGTTCCCGGGGGAGACGCGCAGGGCGGTGCGCTCGGCGCCGATGGTGTCGGCGACGGCCGCGACGACCTCGGCCGCGAACCGGGCCCGGCCCTGCTCGCTGCCGCCGTACTCGTCGGTGCGCTGGTTGGCGCCGTCGGCGAGGAACTGGTGGATGAGGTAGCCGTTGGCTCCGTGCAGCTCCACGCCGTCGAACCCGGCGGTGACCGCGTTGCGGGCGGCGGAGGCGAAGTCGTCCAGCGCCTCGGCGATGTCGGCGGAGGTCATCTCACGCGGAACCGGGTGGGGGACCATCCCGGAGCCGTCGAACAGGGACAGGCCGGAGGCGATCGCGGAGGGAGCGACCGGCAGGCCGCCGTCGGGGTACAGGCTCGGGTGACCGATGCGGCCGGTGTGCATGATCTGCGCGTAGATGTGGCCGCCCCCGTCGTGGACGGCGTCGGTGACCTTCCGCCACGCCTCGACCTGCTCGGCGGAGTGCAGGCCCGGGGTCTGGATGTAGCCCTGCCCGCGCACGCTGGGCTGGACGCCCTCGGTGATGATCAGGCCGGCGGAGGCGCGCTGGGCGTAGTACTCGACCACCAGGTCGCCCACACGACCTTCCTCGTCCGCCCGGGATCGGGTCATCGGGGCCATGAAGAGGCGGTTGGGAAGTTCGTCGCGGCCGACGGTGACGGGCGTGAACAGGTCGCTCATGTCTGCTCCAGACTGTGTTGGGGGCGCTGCCCCCGGTGGACGTGAACCACCGTAGGAGCGGGCGCTCACCGTCCCCTTGCCGTCGGCTGTCCGCCACCTGTCCGTGCGAGGACGGCACACCCGCCGTACATGACCGCTTCGTCCGGATAGGCTGCCTCATATGCGATTCGGCGTGCTGGGACAGCTCACGGTCTGGACCGACGGGGGCGCACCGGTGACCGTTCCCGGTGCCAAGGTGCGCGCGCTCCTGGCGCACCTGCTCGTCCACCGGGGGACGCCGGTGTCCGCCGACCGGCTCAGCGCGGACCTGTGGGAGGACCCGCCGTCCGACCCGGCGGCCGCACTCCAGACGGCGGTGTCGCGGCTCCGGCGCGTCCTGGACGGAGCGGAGCCCGGCTACCGGGCCCGGGTGGAGTCCGGCCCGTCGGGTTACCGGCTGCGGGTCGACGCGGAGCAGGTGGACGCGGGCAGGTTCGAGGAGCTGGTCGCGCGGGCCCGCGGCGCCCGGCCCGCCGAGGCGGCGGACCTCCTCGGGCGGGCGCTGGAACTGTGGCGCGGCCCCGCGCTGGCCGACCACGCGGACGCCCCGTTCGCACGCGCGGCGATCGCGCGCTGGGAGGAGCAGCGGCTGTCGGCGGTGGAGGAGCGCGCACGGGCCCGGCTCGACCTGGGCGAGGACTCCTCCCTGGTCGCCGAACTCGACGACCTGGTCGACCGCGAGCCGCTGCGCGAACACCTCCGCGCCGCCCACATGCTGGCCCTGTACCGGGCCGGACGGCAGTCCGAGGCCCTGGAGAGCTACCGGCGGATGCGTGACCTGCTCTCCGAGGAGGTGGGGGTGGACCCCGGCCCTGAGCTGGTCCGGCTGCACCGGGACATCCTCGCCCAGGACCCGGCCCTGGCCCGTCCCGGCGCCGAGCGGACCGGGAGGGAGCCGGTCTCGGGCCCCCGGCCGACCGGACGGGAGAACGGGCGCACCGGGCGGGGGACACCGCCGCCCCGGCTGCCGGGAAACGTCCCCGCCCCGCTCACCGAGGTCATCGGCCGGGAGGAGTCCGTGCGGCGGGTCCGCGGCGACATGGAGCGGTTCCGGCTGGTCACGCTCGTCGGAACGGGCGGGGTCGGCAAGACGACGCTCGCGCTCGCCTCCGTGCGCCCCGCTCCCCCGCCCTCCTCCCCCGTGTGGTTCGTCGAACTCGCCGGGCGGGACGCCGACACCACCACCCCCGAGGGCGTCGCCGAGGACATCGCGACCACCGTCGGTCTGTCCGACGAGGGATGCTCCCCCGGCCAGCACTCCTCGGTACCCCGTCTCGGTCGCTGCCTGGGCTCCGGCCTGCTGGTCCTCGACAACTGCGAGCACGTGATCGGCCCCGTCGCCGAGCTGGTGACCCGGCTGCTGCGGTCGGCGCCCGACCTGCGGATCCTGGCCACCAGCCGCGAGCCCCTCGGAGTGCCCGGCGAACGCCTGCACCAGGTCCGGCCGCTGGACGTCCCCCGCGCCTCGACGCCGGAGGCACTCGCGGGTTCGGCCGCGGTCGAGCTGTTCGTCCAGCGGGTGACCGCCTCCCTGCCCGAGTTCGCCGTGGACCGCGACAACGCCAGCGCCGTCGCGGCGGTCTGCCGTCACCTGGACGGCCTGCCGCTGGCCCTGGAACTGGCCGCCGCGCGCGTGCGCTCCATCGGCGTGCGGGAGCTGGCCGCGCGACTGGACGACCGTTTCCAGATCCTCGGCGGTGGCGGCCCGGCGGTCCACGAACGCCAGCGCACCCTGCGTGCCGTGGTCGACTGGAGCTGGCAGCCGCTCGGCGCCGACGAACGCGCCGTCCTGCGCCGCCTGTCCGTGCACCTGGGGCCGTTCACCCTGGCCAGGGCGGAGGCGACCGCGGGGCTGTCCCCGCCCGGCGCGCCCGACATCCCGCGGGCGAGCGTGGTCGGGGTGCTCGCCTCGCTCGTGGACCGGTCCCTGGTCGTGGCCGAACAGGACGGACCCGGAACGCGCTACCGGCTCCTGGAGACCATCCGCGCCTACGCCCGGGAGCGTCTGGCCGAGGCAGGCGAGGAGACCGCCGCGATGCGCGGACTGGCCGTCGACCTCGCCGAGGAGGCGAGCGCCTTCGAGCCGCGCCTGTTCGGGGGCAGGGGTGACCAGGGTCAGTGTCTGGAGCAGCTGGACCTGGACTCCGCCAACCTGAGATCCGTCGTGGAGTGGGCCGCGGAGCGGGGGGAGGCGGGGCTCGCACTGCGCGTCACGGGGGCGCTGGGCTGGTACTGGTACCTGCGCGGACGCTACCGGGAGGGCATCCGGCTGCTGTCCCGGGCCCTGGCCGCCCCGGGCGGTGCCACCGACGCGGAGCGGTCCGCCGCCCTGCTCTGGCACGCCGCGCTGACCCTGGCCGACGAACCGGTCCCCGACGCGCTCACCACCGCGCGGGAGGCCGTGGACCTGGCGTCGGGCCTGTCGGATCCCGTGGCACTCGCCAGGGTCCACACGGTGCTGCTGTTCATGACGCGCGCGAGCGAGACCGACGGTACGCGGATGGGGCTGCCCGACGATGCCGTGGAGGCGGCGTTGGAGGTGTTCGAGGCCCGGTCCGACGTGTGGTGGCGGGCCTTCGCTCTGCACCTGCGCGGTTGGCGGGCGCTGCGGCGCAGCGACCTGGCGGCGGCCGGCGGGGACGGCGGGGAGAGTCTGGCTCTGTTCGAGCAGCTCGGCGAGCCGTGGGGGCGGGTCAGGGCGGCCAACCTGCTCGGCGTGCTGGCAGGGATCGAGGGCGACTACCCCCGGGCCGCCAGGCTGCACCAGGAGGCGTTGACACAGGCGGAGCACATCGGGCTGTGGCCGTCGGTGGTCGAGGAGCACACGCGGGTGGCACGGGTCCACCTGCTCAACGGTGACCTGGACGCCTCCGACAGGTCCAACCACCGCGCCATCGAGATCGCCCGGGAGTGGGCACTGTCGGAGAAGGCCCGGTTCGCCCGCGTGGGCCTGGCGCTGAGCGCACGGCGTCGCGGGTGGCTGGACGAGGCCGAACGGCTGCTCCGGGAGGTCCTGGCATCGCACCGCGAGGACGGGTACCGGGCGGGTCTGGCCTTCGCCCTGACCGAACTCGGTTTCTGCGCCGAGATGCGCGGGGACACGCGTGCCGCGCGGGAGTCGCACACCGAGGGGCTGGAGTACGCCCGGCTGAGCGACGACCCCCGAGCGGTGGCCTACGCCCTGGAGGGTCTGGCGGGTGTGGCCGCCGTCGACGGCGACGGTGTCCTGGCCGCACGGCTGCTGGGGGCCGCCTCCCGCACGCGCGAGGAGGTCGGCGTGCCGCTCCAGCCCGGCGACCGGTTCGACGCCGACCGGCTCACCCCGGCCGTGCGCGACCTGGTCGGCACCGCACGCGCGGACCAGGAGTTCGCGTTGGGACACACGGCCGGGACCGAGGCCGCGATCGGCTGGGTGTCGGCGCAGGCACCGGTCGGCTGACCGCTCCGGGTTCCGGGAACCGGCCCCGGGGTCCGTGCCCCCTTCGACGGGGGTGTGCGCCCCGTGTACGGAGTGGCCACATCCGGCCACGGTGCGTGCCCGACCGCCGGCTCCGGAAGCGGGCCTCACCTGCCGAAGGCGCCAAACCGGGCGTTCCGCTCCGCTGGACACGCAGAGTTAGACGGATTGACAGTTTTTGCGGCTTTATTTAGCAATGACGCCAAATGCCAGTTGCCTCACCCCCCACCTCCGGAGGCAGTGTCATGCGTTCCCCCACCCCCCGAAGAGTCCTCACCCCCCTGGCGATCGGCGCACTGGTCCTCGGGCTGCTCAGCCCGGCCAGCGCCGAGTCCGCCGACACCCCCGCCCTGTACGAGGTCAGCGGTGTGTCGACCGCCGCGGAGCGGACCGAGATCGCCTCGACCGGAGCGGCGATCGACGACATCGGCGACGACTCGCTGCTCGTCACCGCGACCTCCGAGAGCGTCGAGGCCATCGACGACCTCGGGTACGGGGTCACCGAGTTCACCCCGCCCACCACCCAGCTGGCCCCCGACAACGGGTACACGACGTACGCCGAGCTGCGCGACGTCGTGGACCAGGTGACCGCCCAGAACCCCGGGATCGCCGCCCAGTCGGTCTACGGGTACTCGTACCAGGGGCGTGAGCTGGTCGCGATCAAGATCAGCGACAACGTCGGCGCGGACGAGGACGAGCCCGAGGTCCTGTTCACGCACTCCCAGCACGCCCGCGAGCACCTGACGGTCGAGATGGCCGTGTACCTGATGGAGCTGCTCACCAGTGAGTACGGCTCCGACGCGCGGATCACCGACCTGGTGGACAACCGGGAGATCTGGCTCCTGCCCAACGTCAACCCCGACGGCGCCGAGTACGACATGGCGGGCTCGTCGTGGCGGAACTGGCGCAAGAACCGCCAGCCCAACGCGGGTTCGTCCTACGTCGGCACCGACCTCAACCGCAACTGGGACTACAACTGGGGCTGCTGCGGCGGCTCGTCGGGCAGCACGTCGAGCGCGACCTACCGGGGCTCCGCGCCCGAGTCGGCCCCCGAGGTCGCGGCGGTCGCCGACTTCGTGCGGAGCCGGGTGGTCGGCGGCGAGCAGCAGATCACGTCGGCGATCGACTTCCACACCTACAGCGAGCTCGTCCTGTGGCCGTTCGGCTACACCTACGACGAGGTCACGAACGGGATGAACCGCGACGAGTACGACACCCACGCGGCCCTGGGCACGTACATGGCCCAGGCCAACGGGTACACGCCCCAGCAGTCCAGCGACCTGTACGTGACGGACGGGACGATCAACGACTGGCTGTGGGGCGACCAGCGGATCGTCAACTTCACCTACGAGATGTACCCGAGCAGCTACTGGGGCGGCGGCTTCTACCCGCCGTCCTCGGTGATCGACCGGGAGACCGCGCGTAACCGGGAGGCGGTCCTGCGCCTGCTCGACTACGCCGACTGCCCGTACCGCATCATCGGCGAGGAGGCCGCGTACTGCGGCTGACCCCGCCCGCACCCGAGGCCCCGGCGCGCGTTCACGCGCCGGGGCCGTCGTGGACGGCCTCAGCCGCCGCCGGTGGGCGGCGGGTCCAGTGGCTCGCCGGCCGCCTGGACGGCGGGCAGGAGCAGGCCGACCTCCACCGGCCCGCTCCGGACCCGGATGTCCGTGACCCCCTCCCCGGACGGCCGGACGGACACCACGACGACGTCCTCCGGCCCGACCGTGGTCCCGGCCCGGCCCGGATCGACCGTCACGCTCGGCCGGGTGTCGGCCCGCGCCAGTCCCGCCCCGGCGACGACGAGGGCCCCGGCCAGCCCCGCGACCGCCATCGCCCTGCTCACGGCACGCATGTGTGCTCCCCCATGTCCGCGCCCGCGGAACCCGACCGCGGGCGCCACCTTCGGTCACCACACATGTACCCCGGGACACGACCCGGACGCGGCGCGGCGGGTGGCGATCAGGGATGCGCCCCGGCCCGGCCCCAGGGTTCGGCCCAGGCCTTCACACGGCACCCGCGCGAACAGGTCGGTCCCGGCACGCGCGCGTGCCGGGACCGTGGGGGACGGGGCCTCAGTCCCGGGTCAGCAGCCGACCGGCCGGGGCGGACAGGTCCACGTCCGCGCCGCGCAGGATCGTGCGGCGCACCCGGCCCACCAGGTCGGCGCCGTCGTAGGCGCTCACCGGGTTCTTGTGCTGGAGGTCGCGCGCGACCACGCGCAGCGCCTCCTCCGGGGCCACGACCGCGAAGTCGGCGTCGCCTCCCTCGACGATCGCGCCCTTGCCCCGGACACCGGCGACCGCGGCCGGACCGGAGGACATCCACCGCACGACGTCCGCCAGCGGCACGCCGCGCCGACGCGCCTCGGTCCACACGGCGCTGAAACCCACCTGGAGTCCGGACACCCCGCCCCAGGCCGTCCCGAAGTCACCCGTGTCCAGGTCCTTCAGGTCCGGTGTGCTCGGCGAGTGGTCGCTGACCACGCAGTCGATCAGCCCGTCCGACAGCGCCCGCCACAGCAGGTCGCGGTTGGCGTGGCCGCGGATCGGCGGGCAGCACTTGAACTGGGTGGCCCCGGCGGGGATCGCCTCGGCCTCCAGCGTCAGGTAGTGCGGGCAGGTCTCCACGGTCAGCGGCACGCCGTCGGCCCGGGCCCGGGCGATCAGCGGCAGCGCGGAGGCGCTGGACAGGTGGAGGATGTGCGCCCGGGTACCGGTGCGGCGCGCGGTCTCGATGACCAGGGCGATCGCCTCGTGCTCGGCCTCGTCCGGCCGCGAGGCCAGGAAGTCCGCGTACTCGCGGCCCTCCGCGGCGGGCGCTTCGTCCAGGACCGACGGGTCCTCGGCGTGCACGATGATCTGGCCGCCGAACGCGCCGATCGCCTCCGCCGCCGTGCGCAGCTGGTCGGGCGTCAGGTGGCCGAACTCGTCCACGCCGGACGGGGACAGGAACGCCTTGAACCCGTACACGCCCTGCTCGTGCAGCGCCCGCAACTCCTTGGTGGTGCCGGGGGTGCTGTTCTCGGGAACGGCGCCGCCCCAGAACCCGACGTCCACGCGGACCTGGTCGCGCGCGACCGCGCGCTTGGTCTCCAGCCCGTCCACGGTGGTGGTCGGGGGCACACTGTTGAGCGGCATGTCGACGATCGTGGTCACCCCGCCCAGCGCGGCGGCCCGGGTGGCGCTGGCGAAGCCCTCCCACTCGGTGCGGCCGGGTTCGTTGACGTGGACGTGGGAGTCGACCAGACCCGGCAGCAGCACCTCGTCGTCGGCCAGGGTGATCTCCCTGGTGGCGGTGGCGGCGGCGTCCGCGCCGGGAAGGACGGCGGCGATCCGGCCGTCGGTGACGGCCACGGTCACCGCCCGCTCGCCCTCGGGGGTGAGGGCGCGACGGGCGCGCAGGAGGAGGTCGTGGGTGGTCATCACTGCTCCTGTCCGACTCGGCGGGTGGCCAGGGCCAGCAGGGTGGCCGTGTCCGTCCCGGTGTGCTCCTCGACCTCGGTCTCGTCGAGTGCGCCGCAGCGCAGCCCGTTGACCAGTGCCGACGCCAGGGCCTGCGCGGTGGCGGGCTCATCCATGACGCCCCCTGCCACGGCGCCGAAGTAGGCCCTGAGACGGGCCGCCGCGGGCGCGAACGCCTCCCGGTAGAAGGCGTAGGTGGCCAGGAAGCGCATGGGCAGCTGGTTCGGGTGCAGGTCCCAACCCTGGTAGTACCCGCGTTCCAGCGAGCGGCGGACCAGCCCGGCGTGCAGCCGCCAGGCGTCGTGGACGTCGGCGCGCCCGCCCACGGGCAGGATGTTGCTCCCCCCGTCGGAGAGCCACACGCCGGTCCCGGCGGCGGCGAGCTGCATGACCGCCTTGGCGTGGTCGGCGACCGGGTGGGCCAGGCTCTGGTGGGCGGCGGTGATCCCGCAGGCCGCGCTGTAGTCGTAGGTGCCGTAGTGCAGGGCGCTCGCGCGGCCCCGGGCCGCGCCGATCATCCGGGCCACGGCGGCGGTGCCGTCCTGGAGCAGGATCGACTGGGGGGTCTCGATCTGGAGCTCGAACCGCAGGCGCCCCTCGGGCAGGTCGAAGCGGCTCTCCAGCCGCTCGCAGACCCAGGCCGTGGCCTCGACCTGATCGACCGAGGTGATCTTGGGCAGCGTGAGGACGAGGTTGTCGGGCAGGGAGCCCCGGCGCTCCAGGAGGGTCTGGAGGAACAGGGTGAGGCTGCGGACCCCGCGGTGCCGCCCGGCGGCCTCCATGCCCTTCATCCGGATGCCGAAGTAGGGGGTGGCGGTTCCCGCCTCCAGGTCGGCGCAGAAGGCGCCGGCGGCGGAGGTCACGTCGGCGTCCTCGGCCTCGTCGCCGCGGTTCCCGTACCCGTCCTCCAGGTCGGCGCGCAGGTCCTCGATCGGTTCACGGGCGAGTTTGGCGCGTACGCGCGGCAGTGCCTCGGCCACGGCGGACTCGCTCAGCCCGGTGATCTCGGCGAGGTCGGTGGGCTTGGGGGCGAACTCGTCGAGGGCGGCCAGGGCGTCGCGCCCCCAGTCCGCGGCCAGTCCCGGCCGGATCCGGTCGGCGGGGACGTAGACGGTGTGCACCGGCTGCCGGGCGTTGTTGGCCCCGGGGTACTCCCGGGCCAGGCGCGCGTCGGCGTCGGCCAGGCGGGCGTCCAACGCGGTGGTGAGTTCGTCGAGGGACAGGGGATCCTCCGCTGTCACGTTGCGGTTCCTCTCCGTGGGGGTGACGCGGCCTCCTGAGGGAAGGCCCGTCAAAATTCCTATATGCGGATGTTAACTTCTGCGATTCGGAATAACAAGAGTTCAGTAGCGCCAGGAGTGTCCCCGATCGCCCCGAGCCACACGGATTCGGGCAGCGCTCCGTGGCGGTCCCGTGCTATAGAGGACTCAGAGATGGGAAGTACTTTTCGTATCGCAGAATAAAGACCGTGACCTCAAGCGGCCTTCACATGGGAGCATGACCTTTGTCAGCCTCGCAGACCACCCAGACGGACACACCGCCCCTCACCGAGGAGACCGGTAGGCGCGGTCGTTCCGGTGGGGTGCAGTCACTCGAACGCGCCTTCGCCCTCCTGGAGATCATGGCGGAGGCGGGCGGTGAGACCTCCCTCAGCCAGCTCGCCGAGTCGTCCCAGCTGCCGCTGCCGACCATCCACCGCATCATCCGCACCCTGGTCGGCAACGGCTACGTCCGGCAGCTGCCCTCGCGCCGCTACGCCCTCGGCCCCCGGCTGATCGGCCTGGGCGACAAGGCCTCGCAGATGCTCGGCACCTGGGCCCGGCCGCACCTGGCCCACCTGGTCGAGGTCCTGGGCGAGACCGCCAACCTGGCGATGCTCGACGGCGACAAGGTCATCTACGTGGCGCAGGTGCCCTCACCGCACGCCATGCGCATGTTCACCGAGGTCGGCCGACGTGTCCTGCCGCACTCGGCCGGGGTCGGCAAGGCCCTGCTCTCACAACTGGGCGACGACGAGGCGCTGGCGACCGTGCGCCGTACGGGCATGCCCGCCGCGACCGACCGCACCATCACCAGCCCCGAGGACTTCGTCGCCGAGCTCCAGCGCATCCGCGAACGCGGCTTCGCCATCGACGACGGCGAGCAGGAGATCGGCGTGCGCTGCGTGGCGGTCCCCGTCGAGGGCGCGCCCTCGCGGATGGCCGTGTCCGTGTCGGGCCCGGACCGGCGCGTGACCTGGGAGTTCGTCGACCGCGCCGCCCCCCTGGTCCAGGAGGCCGCCCGAACCCTGGCCACCGACCTCAACAACCAGAGCTGACCCGCCGAACGCCGGAGGGGGCCGTGACCGACACCGGTCACGGCCCCCTCTCTCGTCTCTCGGAACGGCCGCCCACGGGGGTTGCCGTTCGGGCGCCGGCAGGGTCCTGCACGACGAGGCAAGCCGCGTGGCGAGGAACGAGCGACAGGCGCCGCCGAGGATGAGGAATCCCTGATCTCCGGGGCGCCCGAACACGGTCCGGAGCGCAGCGGAGGACCAGAAGGACTAGGTCTGCTGGTCGAAGCCCAGTCTGCGCAGCTGTTTGGGGTCGCGCTGCCAGTCCTTGGCCACCCGCACGCGCAGGTCCAGGAAGACCCGCTGCCCCAGCAGTCCCTCGATCTGCTTGCGCGCCCGCGAACCGACGTCCCGCAGCCGCGAGCCCTTCGACCCGATGACGATCGCCTTCTGGCTGGAGCGCTCCACGTACAGCGAGGCGTAGATGTCCACCAGCTCCTTGCCCGGCCTGGTGTTCTCCCGCTCGTTCATCTCGTCGACGACCACCGCGATCGAGTGCGGCAGTTCGTCGCGCACACCCTCCAGGGCCGCCTCGCGGACCAGTTCCGCCACGAGCATCTCGTCGGGTTCGTCCGTCAGGTCGCCGTCCGGGTAGAGCGGTGGCCCCTCGGGCAGGTGCGAGCAGAGCACGTCGGTGACGGTGTCGAGCTGGAACCCGCCCTCGGCCGACACCGGGACGATGTCGGCCCACTCGCCCAGCTCCTGCACCGCCAGCAGCTGTTTGCCGACGGTCTCCCGGTCGGCCAGGTCGGTCTTGGTGACCAGCACGACCACGGGCGTGTTGGTCTGCTCCGCCAACTCCTTGGCGATGTAGGTGTCGCCCCGCCCGATCGGCTCGTTGGCGGGCAGGCAGAACGCGATCACGTCCACCTCGACCAGCGTGGACCGCACCAGCGAGTCCAACCGCTCCCCCAACAGTGTGCGGGGCTTGTGCAGGCCGGGCGTGTCCACGATGATCAGCTGCGCGTCCGGCCGGTGGACGATCCCGCGCACCGTCCGCCGTGTCGTCTGCGGCCGGTTGCTGGTGATCGCCACCTTCTGGCCGACCAGCGCGTTCATCAGGGTGGACTTGCCCACGTTGGGGCGGCCCACGAAGCAGGCGAAGCCGCTGCGGAAACCCTCCGGGTGGGAGGGCGCGGGCAGCGGAAGCCGCAGCTTCTCCAGGTCGAGGTCGTTCATGTGTCCTTCTCAGCGCCGGGTGACGCTCGCGGGCACCCCGTCGGGGGCCGCGATCACCACCACCTGGGTCTTCAGGTCGTCCGCCACCGCGCGGTCGTCCTCGGTCAGTTCCGCGGCCTCGGTCACCACCACGGCGGCCTCCAGGGCGGAGGCCTCACTGGACACGGCCGCCGCGACGGCCGCCTGCAACGCGGTCAGCCGGAGCGAGGGCAGCTCCACCGTCGTGGCGACGTAGGTGCGCCCGGTCTCGTCGCGCACCGCCGCCCCCTCGGCCGCCGCGTTGCGGGCCCGAGAGGCCCGGGCGAGAGTGATGAGCTTGCCGTCCTCGGGGCCCAGCCCCGTCGTGTCCGTCACTGCTCCGTGCTCCTTACGTCCTCGTTCTTCCCCCGGCCGTCGCGGGCTCCGCCGTCGTCCGGCAGACGCTCCACCAACACCGTGGTCAGGCGGTTCCGGCGGCCGTTGCGGCCCTCCAGGGTGAGTCTGAGACCAGCGTATTGCGCCTGCGCCCCGCCCGTGGGAACCCGGCCCAGCACGAAGGCGACCAGACCGCCGACCGTCTCGACGTCGGGTACGTCCAGGTCCCGGTCGGGGAACAGTTCGTCGAACTCCCCCAGCGGCAGGCGCGCCGTCACCCGCACCCGGTCCGCGTCCAGCCACTGCACGGGCGGGATCTCGTGGTCGTACTCGTCGGTGATCTCACCGACGATCTCCTCCACGATGTCCTCCAGGGTCACCAGCCCCGCGGTGCCCCCGTACTCGTCGATGGCCACGGCGACGTGGTTGCGGTGCTTCTGCATCTCGCGCAGCAACTCGTCGATGGGCTTGGTGTCGGGCACGTAGGTCGCCGAGCGCATCACGTCCCCCGCGGTCAGCGGTGCCTCCCCGACCCCTCCGGCGGCGGCCGCCCAGCGGTCGCGCAACCGCTCGACGACGTCCTTGAGGTAGACGATGCCGACCACGTCGTCCTCGTCCTCACCCGTCACCGGGATCCGCGAGTAGCCGCTGGCCAGGGCGAGCGACAGGACCGCGTCGGCGTCCGCGTCCCGGTTGGTGAACACGATGTCGGGCCTGGGCACCATCACCTCGCGCACGGAGGTGTCGTCGAGTTTGAACACCGAGTGGATCATCTGGCGTTCCTCGGGGTCGATGACCTCGCCGCGCTCGGCCAGGTCCACGAGCTGGCGCAGCTCGATCTCGGTGCTGAAGGGGCCCTCGCGGTCCCCCTTCTCCCGCGGGGTGAGCGCCCGTCCCATCCCCACCAGGAGCTGGGCGACCGGGCTCACCACCACCTGCACCGGCTGGAGCACGGCGGCGCTGGCCAGGGCGATCCGCCCGGCGAACTGGCGGCCCAGGATGCGCGGGGCGATCGCGACGAAGAGCGACTCCACCACGACCAGTGTGACGAGCGTCAGGACCAGCGCGGGCCACCCCGGGCCCAGCAGGAAGAGCATGCCCAGCGCGGTGGCCAGGACCGCGCACACCTCGGCGACCACGCGCAGGAACAGCAGGACGTTGAGGTGGCGGGTGGGATCGGCGGCGACCCGCTCCCAGCGGGGACCGGCGTCGCGCTCCCCCGGGACCCCGGTCAGCCCCACCGAGCCCACCCGGGTGACCGCCACCTCGGCGGCGGCCAGGAACCCGGCCACGGCGATCAGCGACAGGGCGACGGCGAACGCGGTGCCCCACAGGGCGGGGCCGCCGGCGGCCAGCGGTACCGAAGCCGACGCGGCGCTCATCGGTCGCTCTCGTCTCCCCCGGCCGAGGCCGCCTCACCCTCACGCCAGGCGGCCAGGATCTCGCCCTGGAGACCGAACATCTCCTTGTGCTCGTCCGGCTCCGCGTGGTCGTAGCCGAGCAGGTGCAGGATGCCGTGCGTGCACAGCAGGTCGATCTCGGCCTCGGTCGGGTGGCCCGCCTTGAGCGCCTGGCGCTCGGCCACCTGGGGGCAGATGATCACGTCACCGAGGACGCCCGGCTCGCTGGTGCGGCCGGGGCCCCCGGGGCGCAGTTCGTCCATCGGGAAGGAGAGAACGTCGGTGGGGCCGGGTTCGTCCATCCACCGCACGTGCAGGTCCGCCATCGGCTCCTCGTCCACCAGCACGACGGAGAGCTCCGCCAGCGGGTGGACGCGCATGGCGTCGAGCACGTGCCGGGCCAGGCGGGAGAGTCGCTCCTCGTCCACGGTGGTGACGCCCGACTCGTTGGCGACGTCGATACTCATCGGTTGCGGATGCCTCACTTGGAAATCGTCATGGCCGAACGGGGTGACCGCCCGGCGGCGCGTCGCCGCCTGCGGCCGCGCCGGAGCGTCCGACACCGGTGGGCCCGCACCACGGCGGGCCCACCGGTTCGGACGTTGTACCACTCCAGTCTGCCCGCTATTTCGTGTGCGGGCTCCCGGAGCCGCCGTCCGCCGGAGTGTCGGTGCCGCCCCTGCGGGGCGACAGACGGCGGGGGCGGCCGCCGTCCGCTCCCGCGCGGCCGCCCTGGGCGGCGTCGTAGCGGCCGTAGGCGTCCACGATCTGCCCGACGAGCTTGTGGCGGACCACGTCCTCGCTGGACAGGCGGCAGAAGGCGATGTCGTCGATGTCACGCAGGATGTTCTCGATGGTGCGCAGGCCGCTGGCCTGTCCGCCGGGGAGGTCGACCTGCGTGACGTCACCGGTCACGACGATCTTGGACCCGAAGCCGAGCCTGGTGAGGAACATCTTCATCTGCTCGGGCGAGGTGTTCTGGGCCTCGTCCAGGATGATGAAGGAGTCGTTGAGCGTTCTGCCGCGCATGTACGCCAGGGGCGCGACCTCGATGGTCCCGGCCGACATCAGCTTGGGGATCGAGTCGGGGTCGAGCATGTCGTGCAGCGCGTCGTACAGCGGCCGCAGGTAGGGGTCGATCTTCTCGTAGAGCGTGCCCGGCAGGAAGCCCAGCCGCTCGCCCGCCTCGACCGCCGGTCGGGTGAGGATGATCCGGTTGACCTCCTTGTCCTGGAGCGCCTTGACGGCCTTGGCCATCGCCAGGTAGGTCTTGCCGGTTCCCGCCGGACCGATGCCGAACACGACCGTGTGCCGGTCGATGACGTCGACGTACCGCTTCTGGTTGACGGTCTTGGGGCGGATGGTCCTGCCCCGGCTGGACAGGATGTTGGTCGTGAGCACGTCGGCCGGGCGCTCCGAGCCGGGTGTGCGCAGCATGTGGACCATGCGATCGATGGTGTCGGGGGTGACGTGGGTACCGCTCTTGGCGAGTTCGATGAGCTCCTCGACGAGGCGGACCACGACCGCGGTCTCCTCGGGGCTGCCGCTGATCGTGAACTCGTTGCCGCGGACGTGGATGTCACTGTCGAAGGCCCGCTCCAGGGCCCTGAGGAGTTCGTCCCCCGAGCCCAGCAGGCTGACCATCGTGTGCTCGTCCGGGACCACGACCTTGACCTGGGTGTCGTGTCGCGGTTGCGTGTGCGTTGTCTCGGCCATGACGTGGCCTTGCGGCCGCTGTCCCTACCCTTCGATCCGACCCCGCCCTCGCTGGCGGGGTGCGACGCCTGCGGCACCCGAGCCGGTACCGGGCCCGTCCTTCGACCGGCGCCTCCAGCGGCACTCCGGTCCCTGGGGCCACGCCCCGAGTCTACCAACGCGCCCTTATCCGGATCGATCGCTTTTTCGACCGCACCCACGCCCTCGGACCGGCCCGGACCAGGGCCGTTGACACGGGCCGCCGTGAGGCGGGGTCCCGCGCCGGACGGCGGCTACCCGGGGGGCCAGTTCAGGCCGCGCCCGCCGAGCAGGTGACCGTGCAGGTGGAACACCGTCTGCCCGGCACCGCTGCCGGTGTTGAACACCAGCCGGTACCCCGCGTCGGCCACGCCCTCGGCCTCGGCCACCTCGCGGGCCTCCAGCGCGATCTCGTCCAGCAGCCCCGTACCCGCCGCAGCGGCGGAGGCGGCGTCCGGGTGGTGTTCGCGCGGAACGATCAGCACGTGGGTGGGGGCCTGGGGGTTGATGTCGCGGAAGGCGACGGTGCGCTTGCCCTCACGGACGATCTCGGCGGGTACCTCCCCCCGCACGATCTTGCAGAAAAGGCAGTCGGCCTCGGCCATGGGTTACCTCCGTCGGGGGACTGTCGCCCGGTTGTTCCCGCTCCCGGCCCCGCGCGGCGGGTGCCGCCGGAGCGGCCGTCTCGGATTGTCCGGTCCCCATGATGCCGCAGGTCCCGACCGCCGGGAGCGCCCGGCTCCGGGCCGAAACCCCTGGTACCGCGTCTCCCTTCGGAAGAATCACGATAGGCTTTGCACCCGTGCGCGACGGGTCGTCGGCCTCCTCCGCCGATGTCCACCCTCCAGCGTGTTCGGACCGAAACGCACCCCTACCTGGAAAAGATGAGGTATGCCCTTTCGTAAACCCCGCGACAAGGGTGTGCGTCGAACTGATGTGACGACAGAAACCATGGTGGCGGGAGCCACCACGGCTCGCCTCGCCGTGGGCTGGGACGCCGACCACGCGGTGACCGAACTCTATCGGGAGCACTACCGTCCGCTGGTCCGGCTCGCCTCACTGCTCGTCCGGGACCACGCGACCGCGGAGGAGGTCGTGCAGGACTCCTTCGTCGCCATGCACTCGGCCTGGCGGCGGCTGCGCGACCCCAACAAGGCCCTGTCCTACCTCCGGCAGGCGGTGGTGAACAAGGCGCGGTCGGTGCTGCGCCACCGGGCCGTCGTGGAGAAGCACGCACCCAAGGCGCTACCGGACGCTCCCAGCGCGGAGCACGGCGCCATGAACCAGTTGGAGCGCGAGGCCGTGATCAGGGCCCTGCGCAAACTACCCACACGTCAGCGAGAGGCCATCGTGCTCCGGTACTACGGCGACCTGTCCGAGGCGCAGATCGCGGACGCCATGGGGATCAGCAAGGGCGCGGTGAAGAGTCACACGTCCCGCGGCATCTCCGCGCTCCGCTCCGTCCTGGAGCAGACGACATGAGCAGCCCATCCGACAACGACGAGTTCGAGAGCCGGCTCCGCTCGGTCCTCAGATCCGAGGCGGACGCGTGCGAGCCCTCCGCCGAGGGGCTGAACCTGATCCGCGAACGGACCGAACACGCCCGGAACGGGTCCTGGTTCGGGCTGCCCTGGCTACGACCCGCGCTCGCGGTGGCGGGGGCGGTCCTGATCGCCGCGTCCGTGGTCATCTCCAACCCCGAGGTCCGCGACCAGATGCTGGAGATCGTCCCCGCGGGCGCCGACCGCGAGGGCACGCCCCCGGAGGAGGCCCCCTCCGAGGACGACGAGCCCTCCGCGAAGCCCGCCCCCGACACGGACACCGGGGTGGCCGCCCCCGCGCCGGAGCCCGCGGACGACCCCACCCCCACGCCGACCCCCTCGGCGGAGCCGTCCGCTCCGCAGGAGGAGGCCACCGCGACCGACGACTGCTCCCCGGTGGCGTCCCCCTCCGAGGCGGCGAGCCCCGGGAACGGCGAGGAGGGCGGGACGACGGACGGCGGCGGCGTCGCCGACGACTGCTCCACCGGCGACGGCGAGCCCACGGACGAGGGCTCCGACGGGGCCACGGACGGCACCGGTGGCGACGGCGGCGGGGACAGCGGTTCGGGGGACACCGGAGGCGGTGACGAGCCCGTCGACGACAGCACCGGCGGCAGCGGCACGGACGGCTCCGCCGCGGCGGAGACCCCGTAGGGCCGACCCCCGCTCCGGCTCTCCGTCACCAGCGGCCGGTGCGCGCCTGGAGCAGCGACAGCGCGGCCACCCCGGCGGTCGAGGTGCGCAGGACCGTCGGTCCCAGCAGTGCGCGCACGGCACCGGCCGCGGTGAAGGCGTCGATCTCGGCCTCGGAGAAGCCGCCCTCGGGCCCGACGACCAGGACGACCTTCGTCCCCTCCCCGCGGGGAAGGTCCAGTGCGGCCAGGCGCCGGGCACCGTCCTCGTGCAGGACGACGGCGAGGTCGGCCTCGGCCAGCAGCGCGGCCACCGCCGCGCGGTCGGCGAGCCCGGTCACCTCCGGCAACCGACCGCGCCGCGCCTGCTTGGCCGCCTCCCGGGCGGTGGAGCGCCACCTGCCCAGGGACTTGGCCACCCGGTCACCCTTCCACCGGGTGACGCAGCGTTCGGCCGCCCAGGGCACGACGGCGTCCACCCCGGCCTCGGTCATCATCTCCACGGCCAGTTCCCCGCGGTCGCCCTTGGGCAGGGCCTGGACGACGGTCAGGCGCGGGCTGGGTTCCGGTTCCTCCCAGCGTTCGACCACCGAGCAGACGATCCCGTCCTTGGCGACCCCGGTCACCGTGCAGCGGGCACGCCGACCGAGGCCGTCGGACAGGTCCACCGTCTCGCCCTCGCGGATCCGGCGTACGACGGCGGCGTGCCGCCCCTCCGGGCCCGTGACCTCGATCCGGTCGGCCGCCAGGTCGGCGGTGTCGACCAGGAAGACCGCCGGGGTCACTTGGCTCCGAAGGCGTCGCGGATCTTGGCGAAGAACCCGCCGTGGCCGGGGCTGAAGCGCCCGGGCGACTGGTCCTCACCGCGCAGTTCGGCGAACTTGCGCAGCAGCGCCTCCTGCTCCTCGTCGAGCTTGGAGGGGGTCTCCACGTCGACGCGGATGCGCAGGTCGCCGCGGCCGCCGCCGTCGAGGTGGGTGACGCCCTTGTTCGGCAGGGTGATGACGTGACCGGAGTTGGTACCCGGACGCAGGTCGATGTTCTCCGTGCCGTCGAGGGTGTCGAAGGCGAAGGAGGCGCCCAGCGCGGCGGCCGTCATGGGGACGGTCACGGTGCAGTGCAGGTCGTCGCCGCGCCGCTCGAAGGTGGGGTGCGGGCGCTGGACGATCTCCAGGATGATGTCGCCGCGCGGTCCCCCGTTGGGGCCCACCTCGCCCTCACCCGCGAGCTGGATGCGGGTGCCGTCGTCGACCCCGGCCGGGATCTTGACCGTGCGGGTGACCTTCTCCCGCACCCGGCCCTCGCCCGCGCAGTCGGCGCAGGGGTCGGTGATGACCGTGCCCTGGCCCGAGCACTGCGGGCAGGGGCGCGAGGTCATGACCTGTCCGAGGAAGGAGCGCGTGACCTGGGAGACCTCACCCTGGCCGTGGCACATCTCGCACGTGGTGCGGTGCGACCCCGAGGCCGTCCCCTCGCCCTGGCAGGTCTCGCACAGGATCGCCGTGGGGAAGGTGATCTCCTTGCTGACGCCGAACGCGGTCTCCTTGAGGTCCAGCTCGACGCGGATCTTGATGCTGCGTCCGCGCCGGACCCGCTCGCGCGGACCGCGCCCGCCGGGCTGTCCGCCGCCGAAGAACGCGTTCATGATGTCGTCGAACGCGAAGCCGCCCGCGCCGCCGAAGCCTCCGGCGCCGCCGCCGGCCGGAGCGAAGGGGTCCTGGCCCATGTCGAACATCCGGCGCTTGTTCTCGTCGGAGAGGACCTCGTAGGCCTGGGTCACCTCCTTGAAGCGCTCCTGTGTCGCGGGGTCGGGGTTGATGTCCGGGTGCAGCTCGCGCGCGAGCCTCCGGTACGCCTTCTTGATCTCGTCCTTGGACGCGTCACGACGCACCCCGAGAACCTGGTAATAGTCTCTGGCCACTGAGTTACTGCCCTGCCAAAATCTGTCCGACATACCGGGCAACCGCGCGTACGGCGCCCATCGTTCCCGGGTAATCCATCCGGGTGGGGCCCACGACTCCGATCTTGGCCAGCGACTGGTTTCCCACGCCGTAGTCGGCCGACACGATGGAGGTGGAGCGCAGGCCCTCGTGGAAGTTCTCCTCACCGATGCGCACGGTCAGCATCGAGGGATCCTTCGCCTCACCCAGCAAACGGATGAGGACCATGTTCTCTTCCAGCGCTTCCAGCACGTCCCGCAGACTGGCCGCGAAGTCCACCGCCGCGAGGTTGGCGGTGCCCGCCAGGACGATCTTCTCCTCGTGGCGCTCCACGAGGCTCTCCAGCAGGATCGACAGGACCGCCACCGCCATGCGGCGGTGCTCCGGGTCGACCTGCGCCGGCAGGTCGTCCACCGCGTCGGGGACGTCGCCGAGGAGGCGCCCCGCGATGGCCCGGTTCAGCATCGCCCGCAGGTCGTTGACCGCGCTCTCACTGACCGTCCCCAGCCCGTCGATGACCCTCTGCTCGACCCTACCCGTGTTGGTGATCACGACCATCATGAGCCGTGGCCCGCCCAGGGGCACCAGTTCCACGTGCTGCACCGACGAACGGGTCAGGGACGGGTACTGGACGATCGCCACCTGGCGCGTGAGCTGCGCCAGCAGACGCACCGTACGCGCGACGATCTCGTCGAGGTCCACCGCACCCGTGAGGAAGGACTCGATGGCCCTCCGTTCGGCGACCGAGAGCGGCTTGACCGAGGAGAGACGGTCCACGAAGAGCCGGTAGCCCTTGTCCGTGGGCACACGCCCCGCACTGGTGTGCGGCTGGGTGATGTAGCCGTCCTCCTCCAGGGCGACCATGTCGTTGCGGATGGTCGCGGGTGAAACCCCGAGGCGGTGCCGGTCCGCGAGGGCTTTGGAGCCAACGGGTTCGTTGGTGTTGACGAAGTCCTCGACGACGGCACGCAGGACCGCGAGCTTGCGCTCATCCAGCAACTCGCCACCTCCTGGCACTCCGTGGTCCTCAGTGCTAATTCTAAGCCCGGCCGCAAACGAGGTCCGCTACCGACGGGTAGTAGCGCTCCCGGCGGTCCCCGGCCCGCACCCGCCGGGCGCGTCCCGACCGGGTCCGGGCCGCGCCGGGAAGGGCGGCACCCCGGGCGCGGCCCCCACCAGTAGACTGCACGACCGTGGCACCTAAGGGAACCGGCCGCTACGGCCGTGACGTTCTGGCCCAGGACTGGCGGCGCCCCGGGCGGCGGGAGGTCCCCGAGACACCGCTGAGCAGGGACCTGGTCGTGGAGGACGCCGAGGAGACCTTCTGCGGCGCCGTGGTGGCCTGGGACAAGGCGACCGTGACCCTGGAGGACCGGCACGGACGGCGCCGGGTGTTCGACCTGGAACCGGCGGCCTTCCTCGTCGACGGGCGGCCGGTCACACTGGTGCGCCCCGCGGCCGCGCCGGGGGGACCGCTGCGCAGCGCGTCCGGCTCGATCGCGGTGACGGACGCCCGGGCGCGTACCGCACGGCAGAGCCGGATCTACGTCGAGGGCGCGCACGACGCCGAACTCGTGGAGAAGGTCTGGGGGCACGACCTCCGTGTGGAGGGTGTGGCCGTAGAGTTCCTGGAGGGGGTCGACGACCTTCCCTCGATCGTCGCGGACTTCTCCCCCGGTCCCGGCCGCCGGTTGGGAGTGCTGGTGGACCACCTCGTTCCCGGCTCCAAGGAGAGCAGGATCGCCGGGCGGGTGCGCGGCGATCACGTCCTGGTCGTCGGCCACCCCTACGTCGACGTCTGGCAGGCGGTACGTCCCCGGAGCCTGGGTATCAGGCGCTGGCCCGAGGTGCCCCGGGGCACGCCCTGGAAGGAGGGGGTCGTCCGCGCGCTGGGATGGCCGGTGGAGACCGGTGAGGCCTGGCGCAGGATCCTGGGGTCGGTGCGCTCCTACGCCGATCTGGAGCCGTCGCTGCTCGGTCGGGTCGAGGAGCTCATCGACTTCGTCACCGGTCCGCATCCGGACGAACACCGGGACGTGCCCGGCGGACGTACGCCCTAGGATTCACTCCAGGCGACGGCGAGGACACAGCGTCCGGTCGTGCCGGTCGCCCGTCTCGGCCCCTCCCCGGTCGTCGGCACAGCCCCCACAGACAACAACCGCCCCTCAGCAGCGGAGCCAAGGAAGAGCATGAGCGAGACCCCGACGAACCCCCCGTCCCCGGAGGACCCCCAGGGCCAGCAGCCCGCGCCTCCCCAGCAGTCTCCGCAGCAACAGGAACAGCCCCCGCAGCAGGCGAACCCGCAGTCACCTGTCCAGCCCCAGGCGTACGCCCCCCAGCCGGAGGCCGACCAGCCCTCGGGGGGTCAGCCGCCGTACGCCCCCCAACCGGAGGCCGACCAGCCCTCGGGGGGTCAGGCGGTGTTCGGACAGCCGTCGGGCGGGCAGTCCCCCCACGCCCCCGGCCCCGAACAGCAGGGCTTCCAGGCGCCCGCGCCCGACCCGGCGCAGCAGCAGTTCCAGGGCCGGCCCGGGCAGCACCAGCAGCCGTCGGGCGGCCAGCAGGGCTTCGCGCCGCCCCCGGGTCCGGGGCAGCCCCACCAGCAGGGGTACGCCCAGCAGCCGCCCGCCCCGCAGGGGTACGCCCAGCCCGCGGCCGAGCAGTCGCCGTACGCGCCCCCGCCCGGTGCGGGTCAGCCCCCCGTCCACGGCCAGTTCTCCGGCGGCCAGCCTCCCCACGCCCCCGGACAGCCCCAGGCGTACCCCCAGCATCCGGAGGCCGCCCAGCAGGCGTTCACCCCGCAACCGGGACAGCCGGGCCAGCCCGTGCAGCCCCCGTTCCCGGGCGGTCCGGCCGCCTACGGACAGCCCGGCGTCCAGGGTCGGGCACCGATGGGCGGCGGGGACGACGGCACCCTGGTGTCGATGATGGCGCACCTGTCCGGGTTCGTGATCGCGTTCCTGGGCTGGATCCCCCCGCTGGCGATCTACCTGGCCAAGCGCAACCAGTCCCCGGTCGTCCGCCACCACGCGTCCGAGGCGGCGAACTTCCAGCTCACCCTGCTCATCCCCTACGTCTTCGCCTGCGTGGTCTTCGTCGGACTGGGTATCTTCTTCCCAGGGCTGGCCTGGATCGGGTCCGTGCTGATCGCCCTGATCTGGATCCTCGCGATCGTCTTCGGGGTCACGGGCGCCTCCAGGGCCAACAAGGGAACCACGTACCGCTACCCGATGAGCATCCGTCTCCTGAAGTAGTCCCCCCGCCAGTGTCTGAGTGAGTCAGCACGAAGGGACACCGCCATGTCGCACCCGAACACACCACCTCCGGAGGAACCCGACGACCGGGGGCGGCGGCAGGAGGGCCAGGAAGGCGCCGGCGGGCAGCCGCCGCCCCCCGGCCCGCAGGGCGGCGCCCAGCCCGGGTACGGACCCGCTCCGGGCGCGTACCCGCCCGGGCAGGAGCCCGGCCACGGTCCGCCTCCCGGTGGCTACGCGCACGGCGGGTACCAGCAGGGCGGATACCCGCAGGGGGGATACCCTCCCGGCGGATACCCGCAGGGCGGCTTCGAGCCCTCCTCGGCCACGACCGGCCAACCCAACCAGGCCGAACGCCAGATGGGTCTGATCACCCACCTGGGCGGCGGTCTGGCCGGGTTCTTCTTCTCGGGGTTCGGCTGGGTCGTTCCGTTGATCGTGTTCCTCGTCAAGAAGGACGAGTCGCCGTTCGTCCGTGACCAGTCGGTCCAGGCGCTCAACTTCCAGATCCTCGTCACGATCGGCATCGTGGTGTCCTGGCTGTTGACGATCGTGCTCATCGGCATTCTGACGTGGGTGGTCGTCGCCGTGGTCTGTCTGGTCTTCGGCATCCTCGGCGGCGTGGCCGCCAACCGGGGCGAGTGGTACCGCTACCCGTTCAACGTCACCTGGGTGAAGTAGCCCGCGCCCCGCCGGGTCAGGTCAGGTCACGGACCACGGCGTCGGCGAGCAGGCGCCCCCGGCGGGTCAGGACGGCGCGTCCCGCGTCGTGGGCGGCGGCGTCGAGCAGACCCTCCGCCACGGCGCGCCGCGCCGCCACGCGCCCGTGCGGCTCCAACAGGTCCAGCGGGCACCCGTCCGCCACCCGCAGTTCCAACAGGACGCGCTCGAACCGGCGCTCCTCGGCCGTGAGGACCTCACGCGCCTGACCGGGGCTCGATCCCGCCGCGAGGCGCGCCGCGTAGGCGGCGGGGTGCTTGACGTTCCACCAGCGGGTGCCGCCGACGTGGCTGTGCGCGCCCGGGCCGACCCCCCACCAGTGGCCGCCGGTCCAGTACAGCAGGTTGTGCCGACTGCGCCCCTCGGGACTGCGCGCCCAGTTGGACACCTCGTAGGGGGTGAACCCCGCCTTGGCGAGGGCCTCGTCGGCCATGAGGTAGCGGTCGGCCATGCTGTCGTCGTCGGGCTCGGCGAGTTCGCCCCGGCGGACGCGGGCGGCCAGACGGGTCCCCTCCTCCACGATCAGCGAGTAGGCCGACACGTGGTCGGGGTCGGCCGAGACCGCGGCCTCCAGGGAGGCGGCCCAGTCGTCGTCGTCCTCGCCCGGGGTGCCGTAGATCAGATCGAGGTTGACGTGCTCGAACCCCGCCGCGCGAGCCCAGGCGACGCACTGCTCCGGCCGCCCGGGGGTGTGCCCGCGCTCCAGGATCCGCAGTACGTGCGGCCGGGCGCTCTGCATCCCGAAGGAGACCCGGGTGAACCCGGCCTCGCGCAGCCGCGCCAGGTAGCCGGGGTCGACGGTCTCCGGGTTGGCCTCCGTGGTCAGTTCGGCGTCGGCCGTGAGACCGAAACGGTCGCGGATCGCGGCGACGATCCGGCCCAGATCCTCCGCCGGAAGCAGGGTCGGTGTCCCCCCGCCGACGAACACCGTGCTCACCCGTGGGCGGTCACCGCGCAGGACGCGGTCGGCCAGTACGACCTCCGCGACCGCCTGGTCGGCGTAGGTCTCGCGGGAGGCCGTGGCGGTCCCGTCGCGTGAGACCAGTTCGTCGGCGGTGTAGGTGTTGAAGTCGCAGTAGCCGCAGCGTGTGACGCAGAACGGCACGTGGACGTAGAACCCGAGTGGCCGCTCGCCGAGCTCGGCGAGCGAGGGCGCTGGCAGGTCCCCGGTCCGCGGGACGGGATCACCGTCAAGGGCAACGGAAGGCATAACACCAGTGTCGCCGACCCGAGGGCGTGCTCATGCTGGCTCGCTGTGTCCATGCGCCCTCGCGGGCTCGGCCGGGGCTCGGAGCGCCAAGAACGGTGTTCTTCGTCCTCGGCCTCGCCTGCCGCTCGTTCCTCGCTCACGGCTCACCTCGTCCTGCACAACCCCGCACACCCCTCGCAGTGTCCACGCGCCCCCGCAGGCCCGGCCGGGGCTCGGAGCGCCAAGAACGGTGTCACACGCGCGGGGCCGCCTGCCGGGCGGTGCGCGCGCCGTCCGCGGCGTTCGCCTCGGCCGGGGCGGCCACCCGGGCCTGGAGGGGGGCGGTGGCGGGGGACGGAGCGACGGCCGTGGAGCCGCGCACGATCAGCTCGGGATCGAACAGGTACTCGGTGTGGGAGACGGGGTGCCCGGCGATCTCGTCGCACAGGGCGCGGACCGCCGCCAGCGCCATCGCGCTGACCGGTTGGCGGACCGTGGTCAGCGGCGGGTCGGTGAACGCGATGAGCTGGGAGTCGTCGAAGCCGACCACCGAGAAGTCCTCGGGGACGCGCAGTCCGCGCTGGCGGGCGGCCCGGATGGCGCCCAGGGCCATCATGTCGGAGCCGCAGACCATCGCGGTGACACCGCTCTCGACGAGCCGGGTGGCCGCGGCGTGACCGCCCTCGACGCCGAACAGGGACAGCTCCACGAGGTCGTCTCCGTCCAGGCCGTGCTGGGCCAGCGCCTGGCGGTAGCCGTCGAGCTTGCGGCGGACGGGGACGTAGCGCTCGGGTCCGCTGGTGAAGCCGATCCGCGTGTGTCCCAGCGCGACCAGGTGGTTGACGGCCTGGCGACCCGCCTCCCGGTCGTCGCAGGAGATGAACGCGGCGGGGATCGTGTCGGCGTACCCGTTCACGAGCACGATGGGCAGGCGGCGGGTGACGAGGGCCTGGTAGCGCTCGTGCGAGGCGGAGGTGTCGGCGTGGCGGCCGGAGACGAAGAGGATCCCGGAGACGTTGCGCTCCAAAAGGAGCTCCACGTACTCGTCCTCCGTTATCCCGCCGGGGGTCTGGGTGCACAGGACGGGGGTGTAGCCGCGCTGGGCGAGGGCGCCCTCGGCCGCCTGGGCGAACATCGGGAAGACCGGGTTCTCCAGTTCCGGGATGACCATGCCGACGAGTCCCGCCGAGCGCTGCCGCAGCCGTGCGGGGCGCTCGTAGCCGAGGACGTCCAGTGCCGTCAGGACAGCCTTGCGGGTGTCGCTGCCGACGCCGGGCTTGTCGTTGAGCACCCGCGAGACCGTCGCCTCGCTGACGCCTGCGTGCCGCGCGATGTCGGCAAGTCGTGGACCCATGCGGACAACTCTAGTCGAGATCACCGTCACACGATCGCAAGTAAGCGGTAATCTTGCGCAAGAAGTTGCAGACGCCCACTGGGAAGGACCCCCGTTCATGGAGTTCCAGGCACACTGGTGGCGCGACGCCGCCATCTACCAGATCTACGTGCGCAGCTTCGCCGACTCCAACGGCGACGGGGAGGGCGATCTGGCCGGCATCCGCGAGCGCCTCCCCCACCTCGTCGGACTGGGGGTCGACGCGATCTGGCTGACGCCCTTCTACGTGTCCCCGCTCGCCGACGGCGGGTACGACGTCGCCGACTACCGCGACGTGGATCCGCGCTTCGGCACACTGGAGGACTTCGACGCCCTGCTCACGGCCGCCCACGACCTCGGCGTCCGCGTGATCATCGACATCGTGCCCAACCACTCCTCCTCGGCGCACCGCTGGTTCCGCGAGGCCGTGGCGGCCGAACCGGGCGCCCCCGAGCGGGCCCGCTACCTGTTCAGGGACGGCCTGGGCCCCGACGGCGAACAGCCGCCCAACAACTGGAAGTCGATCTTCGGCGGCCCGGCGTGGACCCGCCTGAAGCGCCCCGACGGCACGCCCGAGCAGTGGTACCTGCACCTGTTCGACGCCGAACAGCCCGACTTCGACTGGACCAACCAGGAGGTCCACGACGAGTTCGACGACGTGCTGCGGTTCTGGCTGGAGCGGGGCGTGGACGGGTTCCGCATCGACGTCGCGCACGGCATGGTCAAGGACCCGGCCCTGCCCGACATCGCCGAGGACGCCAAGGCCGACCTGCTCGACGGCAGCACGACCCTGCCCTACTTCGACCAGGACGGCGTGCACGAGATCTACCGCCGCTGGGCGGCGATCGCCGCCGGGTACCCCGGCGACCGCGCCCTGGTGGCCGAGGCCTGGGTGGAGGACGCCGACCGGATCGCCCGGTACCTGCGCCCCGACGAGCTGCACCAGGCGTTCAACTTCGAGTACCTGACCGCTCCGTGGGAGGCCGCCCGCCTGCGTGAGGTCGTCGACCGCTCACTGGCCGCCAACGGTGCGGTGGGGGCCCCGACCACGTGGGTGCTGTCCAACCACGACGTGACCCGCCACGTGACCCGCTTCGGCGGGGGCGAGCAGGGTCTGCGCCGGGCGCGCGCCGCCACGCTGCTCATGCTGGCCCTGCCCGGGTCGGTCTACCTGTACCAGGGCGAGGAACTGGGGCTTCCCGAGGTCACCGACCTGCCCGAGGACGCGTTGCAGGACCCGACGTGGGAGCGCTCGGGCCGGACCGAACGCGGCCGCGACGGCTGCCGGGTGCCGCTGCCGTGGACGGAGGGATCCTCCCCCTGCGGCTTCGGCCCCGAGGGCTCCGAGCCGTGGCTGCCCATGCCGGAGGGGTGGGGCGGGCTCTCCCGCGCCGCCCAGAGCGGTGTCGAGGGTTCGACACTGGAGCTGTACACGCACGCGCTGCGGCTGCGGCGCGAGCTGGACGCGCTCGGCGACGGGTCCATGACCTGGCTGGACGCACCCGAGAACGTGCTGTACTTCGAGCGCGAACCGGGTGTGCGGTGCGCGGTCAACCTCGGCGGCGAGCCGGCGGGTATCGCGGCCGACGGTGAGGTGCTCGTCGCCAGCGGCCCGGTGGAGGGGCCCTCCGAGGGTTGCCTGACGCTGCCCGGCGACACGGCCGTGTGGCTCCGGGCCTGACCGCCGGGGAGGGGGCGGTGCCGAACGGCCGGCACCGCCCCCTCCCCACTCCCCGCCCACGACATGCGACGACACCCCGGAGCCACGGAGGCGTCACGCGCCGTCGGTACTCCACCGGTCTGTTTCCCGGACGTTTCCGCATCTTTATCCAGAGGGCCTGCAAATCCTTTCAATCTTTGCAAGTTATTGCTAATGTCACATCACCGCGCATGACGTGACACACCCGGCTCCCGGACCAGCACGTGCGCGCCCCCATCTGTACGGCCTCCCGGAGGGAACACACCATGAGATTCCGCAGCGCACCGGCGTTCGCAGGTCTCGCCGCGATCGCCCTGGCGGCGACCGCCTGCGGCGGCGACACGGGCGACGGCGGTGAGACCACGGCCCAGGGAGAACTCGTCGTCTGGACCGACCCCGAGCGCGCCGACGCCGTCCAGGCCGCGGCCGAGCAGTTCTCCGAGGCCAACGGCATCGACGTCAGTGTGGACAGCGTGGCCTTCGAGGACATGCAGGGGGACGTGCTCAACGCCCACCAGGCCGGAAACGCCCCGGACATCTTCATCGGCGCCCACGACTGGACCGGCAACCTGGTGCGCAACGGCGCCGTCCAGCCCATCGAACTGCCCCAGGACCGGGCGGCCCTGCTCGACGAGACCTCTCTGGAGGCCATGTCGTTCGACGGCCAGCTCTTCGGCGTCCCCTACGCCCAGGAGAACCTCTTCCTGCTGCGCAACACCGCGCTCGCGCCGGACGCCCCGCAGACCTTCGAGGAGATGGTCGAGGTCGGCACCCGGCTCCAGGACGACGGCGAGGTCAGCGAGGTCCTGTCCATGGCGGTCGGCCAGGAGGGCGACCCCTACCGGATGAACACCCTGTTCACCTCGGCCGGCGGATACCTGTTCGGACAGGACGACACCGGCACCTGGGACCCGGGCGACCTCGGGGTCGGCACCGACGAGTCGATCGAGGCGATGGAGCGGGTCGCCGAGTACGGCGAGGAGGGCGAGGGCGTGCTCCGCCGCTCCATCACCACCCAGAACGACGCGGCGCTGTTCTTCGACGAGGAGACCGCCTTCTTCGTCGCGGGCCCGTGGAACCTGGCCGACGCCGACGAGTCGGGCGTCGAGTACGCGATCAGCCCCGTCCCCGGGTTCGAGGACGGCGGCCCCGCCCGCCCCTACATCGGCTACCAGTCCTTCTTCGTGACCGAGGGCAGCGCCAACTCCGCGCTCGCCGAGGAGTTCGTGACCACCCTCGTCACCGACACCGACTTCATCCTCGGCCTGTACGGGGCCGACCCGCGTGTGCCGGTCCAGTCCGACGCCCTGGAGAGCGTCTCGGCGGACGACCCCAACATCTCCGCGATCGCCGAGGCGGGCGCCGAGGGCATGCCGATGCCCTCCATCCCGGAGATGGGTGAGACCTGGCAGCCGCTGGGCGTCGCGCAGGCCGAGATCATCGGCGGCGGGGACGTGCGCGAGGCGATGGAGGCCGCGGCGCAGACGATCTCCGAGCAGATCGGCGAGTAGTCGTGGCGGTCTCCGGTTCCGACAAGGAGGGCGCCCCCGTGAGCGGGGCGCCCGCCCGTCCGTCGCCCTCCACCACCCGCGACGGACGCCCCGGGCGCGGTTCCTCCCGTTCCCCGCTGCCGGGCGGGCGCTGGGCCCGCGACGGGTCGCTGGCGGGACAGGTCGTCAAGATCGGCCTGCTGGGTCTGTTCACCGCCCTGGGCGCGTGGGCGCTGCTCCCCCTCTACCTGGGCGGCAACTGGCTCGGCATCGGCCTGGTCCTCGCCGTACTGGGCCTCGTCTACTACGTCTACCTGTCCAGGCGCACGGTCCCGGCCAAGTACCTGGTGCCCGGGGTACTGTTCCTGGTCGCCTTCCAGATCCTGCCGGTGCTCTACACGATGAGCACCTCGGTGACCAACATGAGCGACGGTCACCGAGGCGGCAAGGAACAGGCGATCAGCGCCATCGAGTCCATGTCCGTGACCCGGACGGCCGACTCCCAGGAGTACGCCCTGACCGTCGCCACCACGGGCGACCCCGAGACGGGACCGCTGGTCTTCCTGCTCACCGGCCCCGAGGGCGGGACCCACGTCGGAACCACCGACGGGCTCGACGACCTCGACGGCGCCACGGTCGACCCGGCCTCCGGGCGGATCACCGAGGCGTTCGGCTACACGGTCCTCACCCCGGCCCAGGTCAACGCACGCAGCGACGAGCTGGAGGAGTTCGCGGTCCCGACCGACAGCGGTACGGGCATCCGCTCCAGCGGCCTGTCGACCGCCTTCGAGGGAAGCGCGGCGCGCGTCTACGACGCCGGGTGCGACTGCGTGACCGACACCGAGACCGGCCGGGTCTACACCGCGGACGACGAGCGGGGCGCGTTCGTCGACGGGGAGGGCGACCGGCTCCCGCAGGGCTGGCAGGTGGACGTGGGCCTGGACAACTTCGCCCGCTTCCTGCTCAACCCGTCCTTCGCCTCGTCGTTCTTCGGCATCCTGGTGTGGAACATCGTCTTCGCCGTCGCCGTGACGTCCCTGGTCTTCGTGGTGGGACTGGCCGTGGCGCTGACCCTGCACGTGCCCCGCATGCGCGGCAAGGTCGTGTACCGGATCCTGGTGGTCCTGCCCTACGCCATGAGCTCGCTGGCCATGTACCTGCTGTGGCGGGACATGTTCAACACCGACTTCGGTCTGTTCAACCGCGTGCTCGGGCTCGACGTGGACTGGTTCGGCAACCCGTGGAGCGCACGCGGCGCGGTCATCCTCGCCAACGTGTGGCTCGGCTACCCGTACATGTTCCTCGTGGCCACGGGCGCGCTCCAGGCCATCCCGCGCGAGCTGGTCCAGGCGGCGCGGATCGACGGCGCGAACGCCTGGCAGTCCTTCCGGCACGTCACGCTGCCCCTGCTCATGGTGGCGATGACCCCGATCCTGGTCGCCGTGTTCGCGTTCAACTTCAACAACTTCAACGCCGTGTGGCTGCTGACCCGCGGCGGCCCGCTCTCCGCGGACAACTCCACCGCCGGGGCGACGGACCTGCTCATCACCTACACGTACCGGTTGGCGTTCAACGAGGCCACCGCCCAGTACGGGTACGCGGCCGCGCTGTCGGTGATGATCTTCCTCATCGTCTCCGTGATCTCGGTGGTGAGCCTGTGGCGGAGCCGGGCACTCAAGGAGGTGGACTGATGACGGCGCACACCGCCGAGGCGGCGCCGCTCCGCCACCGGCGCTCCGCGGCGACGGGGTTCGCGCTGTGGGCGGCCCGTCTGGGCTGGCGGCACGCGGTCATGTGGCTGGTCGCGGGCTTCGCGCTCTTCCCCGTACTGTTCGTGGTCTCGGCCGCGCTCAACCCGCTCGGCACGCTGAGCAGCGCGGAGCTGCTGCCGACCGGGGCGAGCCTGGAGAACGCGCGGGACCTGTTCCGGAACACGCCGTTCGCCACGTGGTACGCCAACTCGCTGTTCTTCGCGCTGACCAACGCGGCCGTGACGGTGCTGCTGTCCGCGCTGGCGGCGTACGCGTTCAGCCGGATGCGGTTCCGCGGACGGCGCGTGGGGCTGATCGGGCTCCTGGTCATCCAGATGTTCCCGCAGTTCCTGGCGATCGTGGCGATCTACCTGATGTTCTCCGGCATCGGCGAGTACTACCCCTCGATCGGCTTCGACACCCGCTGGGGACTGCTGCTCGTGTACCTCGGAGGCGCGCTCAGCATCAACACGTGGCTGATGAAGGGGTTCTTCGACACCGTCCCCAAGGAACTGGACGAGTCGGCCCAGATGGACGGGGCCACACACGCGCAGGTGTTCTTCCGGATCATGCTTCCGCTGGTCACGCCGGTCCTGGCGATCGTGGCACTGCTGGTGTTCATCGCCACCATCAACGAGTTCCTGATGGCGAGCGTGTTCCTGCGCGACACGGACGCCAAGACGCTCGGGCTGGGGCTCTACCAGCTGGTGGCCTCACAGCGCAACGCCAACTTCGGGATGTTCGCGGTGGGTGCGATCATGCTGTCCCTGCCGACCCTGGCGGTGTTCTGGTTCCTCCAGCGCTACATCACCGAGGGCCTGACCTCCGGGGCGGTCAAGGGCTGACGGCCCGCGCGTAGGCGAGGAACCGGGGGCGCATCCCGCGCGGGATGCGCCCCCGGTCGTACCCGCGCTGCGTCGCGGGCTCGCGGGCACGGACCGTGCGTTCCGTGGAGCGGGTCGGCCCGACTACTTCTTCTTCTTGTCGTCGCCGCCGCCGCCGGCGTCGGTGGACAGGGCGGAGATGAAGGCCTCCTGGGGGACCTCCACGCGGCCGACCATCTTCATGCGCTTCTTGCCCTCCTTCTGCCGCTCCAGCAGCTTGCGCTTACGGCTGATGTCACCGCCGTAGCACTTGGCGAGCACGTCCTTGCGGATGGCGCGGATGTTCTCACGGGCGATCACCCGGGCGCCGATGGCCGCCTGGACGGGCACCTCGAACTGCTGCCGCGGGATGAGCTCGCGCAGCTTCTTGGTCATCTCGACGCCGTACGCGTACGCCTTCTCCTTGTGCACGATCGCCGAGAAGGCGTCCACCGCCTCGCCCTGGAGCAGGATGTCCACCTTGACCAGGTCGGCCTCCTGCTCACCGGTGGGCTCGTAGTCGAGCGAGGCGTAGCCCTTGGTACGCGACTTCAGGTGGTCGAAGAAGTCGAAGACGATCTCGGCCATGGGCAGCGTGTACCGCATCTCCACACGGTCCTCGGACAGGTAGTCCATGCCGTGGAGGGTGCCGCGCCGGTCCTGGCACAGTTCCATGATCTGGCCGATGTAGTCGGAGGGACTGAGCACGGTCCCCTTGACGACGGGCTCGAAGATCCTGTCGATCTTCCCGCTGGGGAACTCGCTGGGGTTGGTCACCACGTGCTCGGTGCCGTCCTCCATCTCCACGCGGTAGATCACGTTGGGCGCGGTGGAGATGAGGTCGAGGTTGAACTCGCGCTCCAGGCGGGCACGGGTGATCTCCAGGTGCAGCAGGCCGAGGAAGCCGCAGCGGAAGCCGAAGCCGAGCGCGGCGGAGGTCTCCGGCTCGAACACCAGTGAGGCGTCGTTGAGCTGGAGCTTCTCCAGGGCGTCGCGCAGCACCGGGTAGTCGGTGCCGTCGATCGGGTACAGGCCGGAGAAGACCATCGGCTTGGGTTCCTGGTACCCGGCGAGCATCTCGGTCGCGGGAGCGGCCAGGGAGGTGATGGTGTCACCGACCTTGGACTGGCGCACGTCCTTGACGCCCGTGATGATGTAGCCGACCTCGCCGACGCCCAGGCCGCCGCACTTCTTGGGCTCGGGCGCGCTGACGCCGATCTCCAGGATCTCGTGGGAGGCCTTGGTCGACATCATCTGGATGCGCTCGCGGGGGCTGAGCTTGCCGTCGACCACCCGGACGTAGGTGACCACACCCCGGTAGGTGTCGTAGACCGAGTCGAAGATCATCGCGCGGGCGGGCGCGTCGGCGTCGCCGACGGGCGGCGGCACCTGGTTGACGATCTCGTTGAGCAGCTCCTCGACGCCCTCACCGGTCTTGGCGCTGACCTTGAGCACGTCGGAGGGCTCGCAGCCGATGATCCCGGCGATCTCCTCGGCGTACTTCTCCGGCTGCGCGGCCGGGAGGTCGATCTTGTTGAGCACCGGGATGATGGTGAGGTCGTTCTCCAGCGCCATGTAGAGGTTGGCGAGGGTCTGCGCCTCGATGCCCTGAGCGGCGTCCACCAGCAGGAGGGCGCCCTCGCAGGCGGCCAGCGAGCGCGAGACCTCGTAGGTGAAGTCGACGTGGCCGGGGGTGTCGATCAGGTCGAGCGTGTACGTCCTGTCGTCGAGGGCGGTGAAGGGGATCCGCACCGCCTGCGACTTGATGGTGATGCCGCGCTCGCGCTCGATGTCCATGCGGTCCAGGTACTGGGCGCGCATCTGACGGTCCTCGACGACCCCGGTGATCTGGAGCATCCGGTCGGCCAGCGTCGACTTGCCATGGTCGATGTGCGCGATGATGCAGAAGTTGCGGATCAGCGCGGGATCGGTCCAGTTCGGCTGTGCCACCGTGCTCCGTTCACAGGTTGGGTCCGGGTCCCGGGCGGGCCCTGGGCGCCGCCCCGCCGCGGCTCGGTCCGACGGCGTCGTCCATCATCCCACGGGGACGGGGCCGTCCTCTCCGTGGACGGCCGCGGCCCGTACGGCAGTATGGGCCGCGGGTTCGGGACTGGTGTCCAGATTATGCGACGTGGGGCCGGGAACGGGCCGTCGGGGAGCGCGCCGGGCGCGCGGAGGCGACAACCGGGAGGAGACGGTCCGTTGAGGTGGCTTCTGACACGGGTACTGGCCGGACTGGCGGCCGTCGTGGTGGTGCTGGTGGGGGCGGCGGCGCTCCTGGGCTACCAGTTCACGGGGGATCCCGCGCCGTGGGCGGCGTCGCAGGGCGCCGACGCGGCGTGGGTGGGTTCGTGGGAGGACACCGACACGCTGGACGCCCTGCTGGCGACCGGCGGGGTGAACACGGTGTACGTGTACGCGGGCGACATCGGCTCCGACGGGAGCGTCGAACGCGAGCCCGGCACCGGTGACCTGCTGTCGTGGCTGGAGGCGGAGTACCCGGACGTGCGGGCGCTGGCGTGGCTCCGGCACGTGGCGGAGGGCTCCTCGCTGATCCGGGACCGGTTCGACGAGGAGGCCGGGGCGGCGCTCGCGGCCGGAGCCGCCGAGGTCGCCGCGGACGGTTTCGCCGGTCTGCACCTGGAGATCCGGCCCGTGACCGTCAACGACCCCTCGGTGCCGGAACTGATGGGCAGGGTGCGGGAGGCGCTGGGCGAGGACGCGGTGTTCTCGGTCCAGGCCCAGCACGTCGAACTGGTGCCGGGCGGACGCGTGCCCTCGTTCGTGGCCGAGGGCGGGGAGAAGTACTGGTCGACGGGGTACCTGGACCGGGTGACCGAGTACGCGGACGAGATCGTCCTCCCGGGCGTGGGCGCGGACATGCCCATGGGGGTCCTGTACGGGGGGTTCATGGTGCGCCAGGTGACCGAGGGGGTGGAGGCGCTCGCCGACCGGGACGGGGTGACGGTGCGGTTCGGGCTGCCGAGCCACACGAGCGGGCGCTGGGGGCCGGTCGCGGACACCGAGTCGGTCGCGACCGCGCTCACCGGGATCCGCCTGGGGATGACGCGTGTGCAGCCGCCGGAGGGGATGACCCTGGGTGTGGCGCTGTACGTGGCCGACGAGGCGGAGGCGGAGGACCTGGCGGCGTACACGGCGGGGTGGCTGCTCTCGTGAGGCGCCCCGGCCCCGACGCGGGGGCGGGGCCGCGGGGGTGCACGAAGTGGTGTGTATGTACGGCATACTGGAAGTCCGTGTCTCGGACCTCCGTGCTCGAACGAGAGCCCTGAGGACTCACACCCTGTGTCGGCGCCCACGCCGGCCGCTCGCGGTACGGCTGCCCGCGAGCTGGGCCGCTGGTCGGTCCGACGCGATGATCACGATTAACTGGAGCACGTTTTCGCATGGCGAACATCAAGTCGCAGAAGAAGCGCATTCGGCAGAACGAGAAGGCTCGTGTCCGCAACCAGGCGGTGCGCTCTTCGCTGAAGACGGCCATCCGCAGGTTCCGTGAGGCCGCCGAGGCCGGCAACGTCGAGCAGGCCGTCGTCGCCCAGCGCGCCGCCGCGCGTGCGCTGGACAAGGCGCACAGCAAGGGCGTCATCCACAAGAACCAGGCCGCGAACCGCAAGAGTGCGATCGCCCAGCGCCTGCACCAGCTTCAGTCCGCCTAGGGCTGAACCCTGACGGGCGGGGCCCGGTCCGGCGAGCACGCCGGACCGGGCCCCTCGTCGTTTCCGGGTGCGGGCCGGTCACGGGGGCCGTTCCCGTGCGGCGGCGGAGTTGTCCACAGATGGAAATCGGCTGCTGACACCGCGTAGGCACCTTTCTAGCGTTGATGGCATGACCCTTCAGCGCCGTGTCCGACGCCGTCCCTCCGCCCCCGACCCCTGCGAGCGGCTCCGCGCGCTCGCCCCTGGCACCGCCCCCGCCGACGAGTCGCGGCCGCCGGCCCCGCCCGGGGCGCACCCCACCGCCCCGGGTCCGCCTGCCGGCGATGCCGAACAGCCGCCTTTGCGGGTCCCCCCGATCCCAGGCGCCCCCTACGCGGTGGCGGCACCGGAGGCCCCGGGCGCCCGCGCGGGGACCCCTCCGGCCGCGGCGCCGCGCCCCGGGGCCGCACCGCGGGCGACGGACACCGCGTGGGAGTCGGAGGCCGCCGCTCCCACAGCGGAACGGCCCGCCGTCGAGCCCGCGTTCCCCGAGGTCGGCCCCCGGGGCTGCCCCGACCGCCCGCCGTCGGGGTACGAGGAGATCCGCCCGGAACCCCCCGGACCGCTCCTGGCGCGGATCGCCGAGCGGTGGCCGGTCGGGGCCGCCCCGTCCAGGCGTGCCGTGCTCGCCCTGACCGTCCTCGGCCTGATCGCCGTCGGAGCCGCCCTGCTCACCCTGCGCGACCGGCCCGAGGCGGTGACCGCGGAGGTGGTCGCCGCGGCCTCCGCCGCCGAGGCGGGCACCGGAACACCGGATGCGGCCGATGGGGCCCGGAGCGGTGCGGCCGGGACGGGTGGGACGGCTGGCGGTGCCCCTCGGGAGGACCTCGTCGTCCACGTGGGCGGTGAGGTCGCCGAGCCCGGCCTGTACACGGTGCCTCCGGGCTCCCGGGTGGCCGATGCCGTGGCGGAGGCGGGCGGCGCCCTTCCCGACGCCGACCTGGACACCCTCAACCTGGCCCGCCCGCTGGTGGACGGCGAACAGGTCCTGGTGGGTGTGCCGTCCGCCGGGAGCGTGGGCGAGGCTCCGGCGGCGGGGCGACCGGTGGACGTCAACCGGGCCGACGTCACCGCGTTGATGATGCTTCCCCGGATCGGCGAGGTCATCGCCGCCGAGATCGTCGCCCACCGGGAGGCGCACGGCCCCTTCGCCAGCGTCGACGCCCTGGTCGAGGTGAACGGCATCGGGGACCGGACCCTGGAGACCCTCCGACCGTACGTGACGGTGGGGTGAGTGCGGTGGCGACATGGCTCGGAACGGACGCCCTGGGCCTGCGACACCCGCCCGACCTGCGGCTGCTCCTCCCGGCTGTCGCGGCGTGGCTCGCCGCCCTGGGTGCGTTGTCGGCACCGCCGCGGGTGGCGTGGACCCTCGCGGTGGTCGCCGGGTGCGTCGCGGTGGGGGTGTACGCGCGGGCACGGCCCTCGCGGGAGGGCGCGGTCCTCAGCGTCGTGGCCGCCCTGGTCTGCGCGGCGACGGCCGCGGCGGTGACCGGCGCCCACGTGGCGCGGGAGACCGGCAGCGCGGCGGCGCGGGCGGCGGAGGGGGAACGGGAGACCGAGTTCGAGGCGGTCGTCCGCGAGGACCCGCGGTCACGGGCGGGGACGCCCCGCCCCGGGCGCGCGGAGTGGGTGGTCGGCTCCCGCACCACCTGGGTGCGGGTCGACGGTCGGGGTCACGCCTCCCGGGCGCGGGTGGTGGTGCTCGCCTCGGACGCACGGTGGCGCGGCCTGCTGCCGGGTCAGTCCTTCCGGGCCCGGGGCGTGTTCCTCCCGGCGGAGGGCGACACGCTCACCTCGGCACTCGTCCTGGTCCGCGGGCCGCCGGAGCTGGTGGCGGAGCCGAGCGGCCTCCAGTCGCTGGCCGGTCGGGTGCGCGCGGGTCTGCGCGAGGCCGCCTCCGCTCTGCCCCAACCGGAACGCGGGCTGCTCCCCGCACTGGTCGTCGGGGACGTGTCGCTCCTGCGCGAGGAGACCGCCGAGGACTTCCGGGCGACCGGGATGAGCCATCTGCTGACCGTTTCCGGAGCCAATCTCGCTGTGCTGACGGGGTTCGTGCTCGGTCTCGCCCGGTGGCTGCGGGCTCCCCGGTGGTGCTCGGTGGCGGGTGGGGCGCTGATGATCTGGCTGTTCGTCCTGGTGTGCCGACCGGAGCCCAGTGTGGTCCGGGCCGCGTTCATGGGTTCGCTCGCTCTGCTGGCACTGGCGACCGGGCGCTCCCACGCGGCCCTGGGTGCGCTGAGCGTCACCGTGGTGGGTGTCCTGTTCGTCTCCCCCGGGCTGGCGGTCTCCTTCGGGTTCGCGCTGTCGGTCCTGGCCACGGCGGGCATCCTGCTGCTGGTGCCGAACTGGACACGGATGTGGTCGCGGCGGATGCCGCATCCGCTGGCCGAGGCCGTCGCGGTCGCCGTGGCCGCCCAGGTGGCGGTAGCCCCGGTGCTGGTACTGCTGTCGGGGGAGGTGGCGTGGGTGGCGGTACCCGCCAACGTGCTCGCGGCACCGGTCGTGGCGACGGTGACCGTCGCGGGCTTCGTGCTCGCGGTGCTGTCCGTGGCCTGGCCGGCCGGGGCGGCGGTCGCAGCGCACCCGCCCGGATGGGGCGTGGCGTGGATCGCGTGGATCGCGAAGACGGGGGCCCGGGTGCCGTACGGTGCGCTGCCGTGGCGGTCGGACGTGGTGGGCGCCCTGTTCCTGGCCGGGGTCCTGATCGTCCTGGTCCTGGCGCGGGGACGGGTCCTGCGTGTGGTCGCGGCGGTGGTGGTCGCGGTGCTGCTGCTGTTCCTGGCGGCGCGGTGCGTACCCGGAGGGTGGCCGCCGACGGGCTGGGCCCTGGTCGCCTGCGACGTGGGGCAGGGGGACGCGTTCGTACTGTCGGTGGGCGACGGTGCGGCGGTGGTGGCCGACACCGGTGAGGATCCGGCCGTGATGGACGGCTGCCTGGACCGGTTGGGGGTCCGGGAGGTCCCCCTGCTCGTGCTCAGCCACGACCACGCCGACCACGTGGACGGGACACCGGGTGTCCTGCGGCACCGTCGGGTCGACGCGGCGCTGGCCCCGGCCGGGTTCGACGGCACCGCGACCGGTCGGCTGCTCACCGAGGCGGACGTGGAGCTGTGGGAGGGCGAACGCGGACGGTCCCTGCGGGTCGGCCCCTGGCTGCTGCGGGTGCTGTGGCCCCCTCCGGGCCACACCGGGTCGGTCAACGACGGCTCCGTCGTGGTGCGAGCCGACGGTGCGGCGATGTCGGTGCTGTTGACCGGGGACATCGAGGAGGAGGCCCAGGCGGGGCTGCTGGACTCACCGGAGGCCGACCTGCTGCCGGTGACCGTCCTCACCTCCCCGCACCACGGAGCGGGAACCCAGGACCCGGACTTCCTGGCGGCCACCGACCCGGTGGTGACGGTGACGTCGGTCGGCGCGGACAACCCGTACGGGCATCCCTCCCCGCACACGTGGGCGCTGTTGGAGCGGATCGGACGGATCAACCTGCGCACCGACCGCGACGGGGACGTCGCCGTCCTGGGCGGCGGCGACGCCGAGCCCGTGCGGGCCGTGCTGCGGGGGCCCGATCCCGGCCGGTGAGCACGGATGGCGTCCGGCCGGTCGGTGGGGCGTGGCATCCTCGGTGTATGCCTGCACCCGCCCCTGTCACCGTGATCGTCGGTACCGAGGAACTCCTCGTCGACCGGGCCGTGGCCGCCGCGGTCGCGGCGGTCCGCGAGACCGACCCCGACGTGGACGTCCACGACCTCGTGCCCGCCCAGGTCGGTCCGTCCACGCTCGTCGAGGTCACCTCGCCCTCCCTGTTCGGCGACCGTCGTGTGGTGGTGCTGCGTTCCGCCCAGGACCTCACCAAGGATCTGGCGGCGACCGTCACGGACTACCTCAGGGATCCGGCCGACGACGTCCACCTGGTGCTCACGCACGCCGGGGGGGCCAAGGGCAAGGCGCTGCTCCAGGCCGCGGTGAAGGCGGGCGCCCACCGGGTGGAGTGCAAGGGACCGACGAAGGGCCCGGAGCGGGTGGCGTTCGTCAGGAGCGAGTTCTCCGCGGCCGGCCGGCAGATCACGGCGGACGCCGCGCAGGCACTGGTGGACGCGGTCGGGACCGAACTGCGGGAGATCGCCGCGGCGTGCACCCAGCTGATCGCCGACACCGAGGGCCGGGTGGACGCCGCCGCGGTGGCCCGTTACCACTCCGGGAAGGCCGAGGCGTCCGGGTTCTCGGTCGCCGACCGCGCTGTCGAGGGCCGGTTGCCCGAAGCGCTGGAGCAGCTGCGCTGGTCCCTGGCCGTGGGCACCGCCCCGGTGCTGATCAACAGCGCCCTCGCGGGTGCGGTGCGCGGCATCGCCGTGGCCTCCCAGCCCCAGCGGGGCACGAGCGAGGCGGAGCTGGCCAAACGGGCCAAGGTGCCGCCGTGGAAGATGCGCACCCTGCGACAGCAGGCCCGCGGGTGGTCTCCGGCGGGGATCACCCGCGCCATGGGCGTGGTCGCCGAGACCGACGCGCTCATCAAGGGCGCGGGCCGCGACCCCGAGTACGCCCTGGAGCGCGCGGTGATCGAGATCGCCCGGGCCCGCGGCACCCGCTGACGGCGGAAGGTCCTCAGCGGTGTCGGACACCGCCGGGGTTCCTCGCGTGGGAACCGCGCCGCAGGCGTCCGTTGAGGGTGGTGGCGGGTGACGAAGAGGGAGGAACCGCGCCGCAGGCGTCCGTTGAGGGCGGT